>WTAT01000391.1 GCA_013139415.1 Desulforhopalus sp. | reverse complement strand
TTTTGCGTAACTTGCGACATTGGCGGTTACCGGAACAATCGAGGTTAAAGAGGCAAGATACGTCGGGCCACCTGCATGTTCGAGCTGGTTCGTGTTTTTGAGTAAATTTGAAACGGTAAGCAGATCCTGTGGCTCATTTTTGTCAAAAAGATCAATCATCGCTTCATAAATAAGACGATGGTTGTTTTTGTAGAAATCCTGGGGGAGAAGAATTTCAAGAACAGCACCAAGTAGGTCGGCCTTAAGGAGGATTGACCCAAGGACCGCCTGTTCTGCTTCAACATTTTGAGGTGGAATTCCTGATGGAACTATTGATTTGGCCGGATCAGGTGTATGCATGAAGTCATTCATTATTAGCCGAAGAAAAAAGTACTGCGTGGTCCAGTTTAAAGATAACTTTAGTGCCCGCTCGGAGTCTGTCGCTTACCTGACGGGTACTCTTTTTAGTACCCCCTTGAGGGGGTGTAAAAAACAAGAATCCTGGAGAGTGAATTGAAATTTGAAACTTTAAGTGACCACCAAGGTACTTACACCGCTCAGGTAAGCGACAGACTCCGAGGGGGTACCGAAAAAAGTCCCTTTTTTCGTGGGTAAGGCATTAAACAAAAACACACCATAAAGGTCAAGCCTCTAGGTGTGTTTTTGTTTTCAAAAACTGCTAACCAGCCCTGCAGGCAAGCTGGTTACCGTACCAGTCGACGAGATCGCCGATGGTCAAGATATGTCTTAGCTTGCCTTGATGGGCACGACTGTTAACGTAAATTCAGCGGTCACACCGAAACCGACCTTAACTTGAATTTTAGTTTCACCGAGGGTTTTAATAGGCTCGTTCAACAGGAGCTGTTTTTTGTCCAGTGTGACATTGATCTCAGCAAGTTTTGCGCAGATATCTGCAGTCGTGACGGAACCAAAAAGGCGTTCATCTACACCAGCAAGTTGCTCGATTACGATTGTTAACCCGGTAATCTTTTTTGCAGTACCCTCTGCATGTTTTAGGTTTTCCGCGCGTCGGGCTTCAATGGCTGCTTTATCTTTTTCAAGAAGAGCAAGGTTTGCAGCTGTGGCGTGCACGGCTTTTCCCTGAGGCAGGAGATAGTTACGCCCGTATCCGGGTTTGACGTTTACGACATCACCTTCGAAGCCGAGAGAGCTGATTGCTTTCTTTAAAATAAGTTCCATGTTTTTTAACTCCTATGAATATAGGTCTTATAAACCTGCCAGGTGATAGTTTTATCACCTGGCAGGTTTATATAATTACTTAGGTTGATTTAATGCGTCCTGCTTTAGTTTGCGAAAATCAAACCAAATATCCGCTATTCCGAAAACCAGCAGGATTAAAGTGCCAAAAGACTGAAAAACGATCATGACATAAAAAAATGATCTAAGCAGTAGGGGCACATTCCACTTGTTCATGAAAAAAACGGCAATTGACATCCCCTGAAAGCAGTAAACAATACTTAGCAAAACAAGACAGTTGATCCCGATGGCCCTAAAAGGTTGGATCGGCAGAAGGGCAAGTAGACCAGTACCAATGACAACCCAAATAATTTTATCAGGCAGTTGCCAGTATCGATATCTGACCCATGGTGCATGTCCACTGGTTTTGAGCAACAGCATATTGCCAAGCACCATTGTAAACCAAGTGATCATCAGGATAAAACTACCAAGGATTGATGGCATTACCAGTGGGACAATTACCTTCATCCGATATAGTGTGGCTTCCAGCACCACCAGGGTGTCTGCAGAGATATCACCACTATGCCGATAATATTCTAATGCTTCACTAATTCCATCATCTAAGGAACTTACCAATTGTCCGTATGCCGACACTTCCGAACCAAGAGAGAGTACTGTGAAGATGACTACCCAGCTACCAGCAAGTGCAAGTGCACTCTTCAGTCCACTCAGGGCCGGAGGATCGTGACACTCTGCTGAATTAAAAAGCACATATCCAGAAAGCAGCAAGGCGAAAGAAAAGACAAAAAGGTCAAAGTTTCTCAGCAAAAGATATACTACGAGGGAAATTGCTACTGATATAATAAGTAATCGTTTTCCTGTATATCCGCCGAAACTGCTCAGGGTGTAGAAGGTTACCAGGGGCAAAAAAATATGTAACCATCCCAAAAAGGACCATTGTAATCCGGGGAGAACAATTACCAGCGAAGAAAGCAAAATGGTACGAACGATTCTGCCTATCTCTGGCTGTTGATTACCCTGGCTGGCCACCTTAAATTCCTCGCAGATAACCTGTGATTATCCCTGAGATGATCCAGCGTAGGGCAAAAAGGCAATCTGTCTTGCCTGTTTGATAGCCTCACACAGTTGGCGCTGATGGGTGGCACAGGTGCCTACTATACGGCGCGGTATAATTTTTCCTCTCTCAGAAACAAAGCTTCTCAGGGTTTTTACATCTTTATAGTTAATGATCAGGTCTTTTTCCCCGCAGAAACGGCATGATTTTCTACGAGTAAAGAGTTTTTTTTGTGGTCTTTGTGCCATAGTGGTACCCTCCCGGGTTAAAATCTAGAGAATCCTCCGAGTTATAATTACTCGGTTTTTTCAGTGGTATTTTCTTTGACAGCTTCGTCAGAATCGCTAGCTTCCGTTTCCTCACTCTCGAGCAGGGCAGTTTCTTTTGCAGTTATAGCTGCCAGTGCCTCTTGAATGTCTTCTTCGGTGATGGAAACTGCAGTCTTGATGGTCATATATTTTAATACGGTGTCATCAATTCTGAATTTTCTTTCGATTTCTGCGACAGCGGCAGGAGTACCGGCATAATCACAATAAACATAGTAACCAAGGCTTTCTTTTTTAATAAGATAAGCAAGTTTCTTCATGCCCCATTTATCCATCTCGATAATTGTTCCCTTTTCATCGACAATGATTTTACTGGTGCTTTCAACAACTCTGTTGATCTCATCTTCCCCAACATTAGGACGAAGTATAAAAATCGTTTCATACCTGCGCATGCGTTCCTCCTCGTGGACGTATGTTTTTTTGCGGAGTATTTGATACCGCAATTTCGGCCCTCGCACTTATTTTTGATATCGGCAGAGAGCAAGAAGGGCATAATAACACCTTGTTATTATACATGTACTGAAGGTAGCACCAGAAAAAAAATGATGCAGTTTGCCTCTCAGTAAAAAACTGACTATAATACATAAGTGGAGTGTTTGTGTCAAACTGTATTTTTTTTCTTTTCCTCTGCTTTGATGGCCTCCCACTGGGCAGCTAATTGCTCTTCATTCTCATATGGCTGGCCGGCAAAAACATGAGGGTGACGGCGAACGAGTTTTTCGTTAATTGTGCGGATGACATCGGAAATTTTAAAATCTCCCCGATCATTGTGTATCTCCGAAATCATAACTACAAGATAGAGAAGGTCGCCAAGCTCTTCACAAGTATTAACGGGGTCATCGTTTCTTATAGCAATGACAAGTTCCTCGCATTCAGATTTGAGATGTTTGAGCAGGGACGTTGAAGATTGCTTTTTGTCCCAAGGGCAACCATCCTTTCCTCTAAGGGTTTTGATGGTAGAAATGAGTGCTGTTAATTCATGGTTATGATTTGTCATTTTTTTGTTGTGTTAGGCTGAATGCGGCGGAAGGATTTAATAAAATAAGTTGAAAAAACCGCAGATTAGTAACGTTTTTCGGGCAGCGTTATAAAAAAAAGAGTTGACATTCCACTCCCTAGGAACTATTTAATTTTGCTGGAAGATGTTGTCAGGTTTCGTGCATTTGCCTGCATAGGGTAGCATCTTTTCTCGAAATGTACATTGGGTTTTAAGATGTACATTTGTACATGAGGGGTCAAGATCCCTCACTGAACGTTTTGTATCAATACAATTGAGGTATGTTTATGGAAGATGATAAGAAACAAAAACTGCTGCTTGAAAAGCATAAAGATATTGCCCGGATAGACCAGGAGTCCAAGAGGACACATGGCTGGTATGTCAGAGTAAGGTTTTTGGGAAGAACCCACTCAAAGTTTTTTTCAGACAGAAAGTGTGGTGGGCGATACTCCAGCCTGTTGTCGGCAATTTCCTGGCGTGACAAGACCGAGAAGAAACTTGGTAAGGTCAGAACAAACAAGCATATGGTTACTGTTAGTAACTCGGGGACTGGAGTTGTTGGTGTTCGACTCAATGATAAGCTTAACAGGTATGAAGTGAGTTGGGTAACCCACCAGGGGAAACAAGGAAAGACTTCCGTTTCTATCTCGAAACATGGGAAAAAGGCTGCTTTTACAAGGGCTTGTTCTATTCGTGCCGAAAAGGAAAAGGCCCGTCTTGAATACTCTGGCTGATACGTTCCCAATATAGTTACATATTAGTTACATATCCTCAGGTTGCAGCAGAGGCTGAAATCCGTCAAAGGTGCTTTGAATGATAGCAAAATCTGCCTTCTGATTATCCATAATCCGATTTTCTGCCGGAAAACTGTGCTTAAACCAAAAAACAGGACAACGTCTGAATTGTGTTGACATAAATGGCACATTCAGGTTTAATGTCTGGTTCTTGTAATGTTACATGGTTGTTTTGATAATAGAAAAGATTCACTCAAAGAGGTTTATATATGTATGCTATAGTTCGTACAGGTGGAAAACAATATCAAGTCGCATGTGGTGATCAGCTTCGAGTGGAAAAACTCGATGGCAACGTTGGTGACAGTATAGATCTGAATGATGTGCTCATGGTTGTTAGCGGAGGCGATGTTAAAGTTGGCCAACCCGTTCTTGAAAACGCAAAGGTAACCGCAAAGATTGCGGAACAGGGTAAATCAAAAAAGGTCATTATCTTCAAGAAAAAACGCCGCAAAGGGTATCGATTAAAAAACGGGCACAGACAATCGTACACTGCATTGAAAATTGAAGAAATTTCCGCGTGATTTCCGTTTATTCGCAAATTACGAGTACAATATTATATCGACAGAAAATGTTCACCGTCGGAGAAAAGGAGTAAGAAATGGCTCATAAAAAAGCAGGTGGTAGTTCAAGGAACGGTCGGGACAGTGCTGGCCAGCGGCGAGGGGTCAAGCGATTCGGCGGACAGGTGGTAAAGGCCGGTAATATTTTGGTTCGTCAGCTTGGTACGGTCATTCATCCGGGAACCAATGTTGGTTGCGGACGTGATTATACGCTTTTTGCCAAAATTGAGGGTGTTGTGACATACGAAGCATTTGGTAAAAATAAAAAAAGAGTCAGTATTTATCCTGTAGCCTGATTAGTTTTATCGAACAGCGTTTCCGGGTGGGTTGTATTTTACAATCTGCTCTGGGAGTTTAAACTCGGCCTCAATTGTGAATTGACGGTCGAGTTTTTTTTATTCAGGCTTTCGGTTATCGAAGTCTTGTGGGTAAAGTGATGGCATTTATTGACGAAGCAAAATTTTTTGTGAAAGCCGGTGATGGCGGTAACGGTTGTGTTAGTTTTCGCAGAGAAAAATATGTTCCAAGAGGCGGACCCAATGGGGGAGATGGAGGCAGAGGGGGCAGTGTCATCATCAGGGCAACAAACTCATTGAACTCGTTGATTGACTTTCGTTATCGATCTCATTTTAAAGCGGAACGAGGTGTGCATGGTAAGGGAAAAGATATGCATGGCCGATCCGGTAAAGACTGTATAATCGATGTCCCCGTTGGTTCCGTAATAAAAGATTTTGAAAGCGGTGAGGTGCTCGCAGACATTGCAGTGGCTGGCGACTCGATTGTTATTGCTAAGGGTGGAGCTGGTGGTATGGGAAATCCCCATTTCGCCAGCGGGACGAACCGAACTCCAAGAATTGCAACCAACGGAGAGATAGGTGGGGAGTTTTGGTTAAAAATAGAGCTTAAACTTATTGCCGATGTTGGCCTCGTTGGCTTACCTAATGCCGGCAAATCAACCCTTTTGTCAATGCTCTCTGCAGCAAATCCGAAGATCGCTCCCTATCCGTTTACAACCCTGGAACCGCAACTGGGAGTACTGAATCACAAATTCTGCAAACCTTGCATCATTGCGGACATCCCTGGGCTTGTTGAGGGTGCGCATAACGGAGTTGGACTTGGCCATAAATTCCTTCGTCATATCGAACGAACCAGTATGCTTCTGCACGTGATTGATGCAGCTGACGAGAATGTTGAGAATAATTACGAAATAATTTCCAAAGAATTACTCTTATACAAAGAGGAACTAGCTGGAAGAATCCAGATTTTGATATTAAACAAAAGAGATTTAGTTGATGAGGATGATCTTAAAAAACTGGAAAATCATTTTCAACAATTAGGGCAAAATGTTATTATTGTATCCGGGATCACCGGAGAAGGAATTGATTCCTTAAAGGCAAACGTGGCAGAAACACTGGAAGATCGCAGACATAAATCAGATTAGTCAAGTAGATTCTTGCTATTTCCCGGATGCTGCGTGGTCTCATTTGAATGGGTATTGGCAAGAACTCTCCCTCAAATCATTAAAAAAAATTTAAGCATGTTCAACACTGTATGAATTCGAAAATCGCACTTGAGGACGGTTTGTATTATCGGCAGACCCTCTTTGATAAAGCCAAAAGGGTTGTTGTCAAAGTCGGTAGCGCGATTCTGACCGGTGAAAACGGCCTGAACAAACAAGTTCTTGACAATCTGGCTAAGGAGATATCATTTCTGCACAACAGCGGCAGAGAGGTTATTTTGGTCACCTCAGGCGCAGTTGCAGCTGGAAGACGGAAAATTCATGTAAGCGATGGAGTTGAACTCACAATCAAGCAAAAACAGGCTCTTGCCGCAATTGGCCAGTCGAGTCTTATGCATGATTACGATGAAGCATTCGCCGTATATGGAGAAAACATAGCCCAGATACTGCTGACCCATTCGGACCTCGCAAATCGCAAGAGATATCTCAATGTCCGTAATACCATACTGACACTATTTAAATATGGTGTGATTCCTGTTATTAACGAAAACGACACGGTGTCCACCGAGGAATTAAAATTTAGTGACAACGATAGCCTTGGGGCTTTGGTCGCCAATCTGATAGAAGCGGATATGTTCATCTGCCTGACAGATGTAGACGCCTTGTATGACAGGAACCCCCTCACTGATCCCCAGGCAAGGGCTATCTATACTGTTGCCGAAGTTACCCCTGAAATAGAAGCGATGGCAGGGAACAGTAAAAGTGTCTTGGGTACAGGTGGAATGTCCAGTAAAATACACGCTGCAAAAATGGTTTCTGCTGGGGGGGGGAGCTCTTTTATTGGCCCGGGGATGCAGGCCGATATCCTCCAACATTTATTTTCCGGCGAAATCGTCGGAACCTTTTTCCTCCCTCGTAAGGAAAAAATGCAGAGCCGTAAGCGCTGGATAGCCTATGTTCTTAAACCTAAAGGCAAGCTAGTGCTTGACCCGGGTGCCTGCAGTGCAATTACCCTCAATGGAAAAAGTTTGTTACCCTCCGGGATCGTTGATATTAGTGGACAATTCGGTGTTGGGGATCCTGTGCGTTGTTTTGACAAGCAGAATAACCCTGTGGCTGTCGGTTTAACCAACTTCAACTCAGATGACCTGCAGAAGATAAAAGGAATGCGCTCTGATCGGATTCTGAAGATATTAGGTACTAAAGAAAGTGACGAGGTGATGCATCGGGATAATCTCGTTATCCTCTAGACTGCAAGCATGATTTAGTGCCTCACCCCTCAAGGGGGCACTAAACTGAGTACTCCAGAAAACCTGTCATTCAGTTCAATACCCCCCTGAGGGGTGCTCTTTTTAGTACCCCCTTGAGGGGTGTAAAAAACAAGAAATCTGGATAGTGGATTGAAATTAGAAACTTAAAGAAATCACCAAGGCACTTATACCGGCTTATTTACCGTTTACCGGTGTTAGGTGAAAAGGATCCATTGATGACACTCGAACAGACGATAGACGAATTGGCAAAAAGGGCAAAGGTTGCGTCAGCAACCCTTATGGCACTTTCGACGGAGACAAAGAATAATATCTTGTCGACTATGGCGGATCTCCTGACCTTGCAAAAGCTGCATCTTCAAGCTGAAAACAACAAGGATCTTGAGGCTGGTTCCGAAAAAGGGCTTTCTCCAGCTATGCTTGATCGGCTCCGACTATCCGATGAGGTTATTGATTCGATGATAGTTGCACTCCGTGAGCTATGTATGCTGCCGGATCCTGTCGGAAAAATTGAAAATTTTGTGAAACGGCCAAATGGCTTGCAGGTCGGGAGAATGCGGGTTCCTCTTGGGGTTATCGCCATGATTTATGAATCCCGTCCCAATGTCACAGTGGACGCTGCTGCCCTCTGTCTAAAAACAGGCAATGCAATAATTTTGAGAGGAGGTTCAGAGGCCATTCATTCTAACCTTGCTCTAGCGACGATTCTGCAACAGGCGCTCACCGAGCATAACATTGACAAACATGCAGTGCAGGTAATCCCTGTCACCGATCGGCTGGCGATTAACCATCTGCTCACTCTTGAGGAAGATATTGATCTGGTAATTCCACGTGGCGGTGAAGGCTTAATCCGTTTTGTCTCAGAGACTTCCAGAATTCCAGTTCTCAAGCATTACAAAGGAGTCTGTCATATTTATGTCGACAAGGACGCAGACCTAGATAAGGCAATCCCGCTGGTGATTAATTCGAAAACACACCGACCTGGAGTATGTAACGCCCTTGAAGGACTGCTGATACATAACGATGTAGCCGAAACATTTCTTCCGGCAGTCGTTAAGGCCTTGACCGCGTGCGGAGTTGAACTGCGTGGCTGTGCCAGGAGTGTGAAGATTGTAGATCAGATAAAAACTGCCGGTGAGGAAGACTGGGGGACAGAATTTCTTGATTTGATTCTCTGTGTGAAGGTTGTCCAGGACTTAGAAGAGGCTAAGCAATACATTCAGAAATATGGTTCCCAGCATACTGAATCAATTATTACTGAAAATTACAGCACCGCCCAAAGGTTTATTGCTGAGGTAGATGCGTCTGCTGTTATGGTAAACGCATCAACACGTTTTAATGATGGTGGGCAACTGGGCCTCGGTGCGGAAATAGGTATCAGCACCACAAAGCTGCATGCCTATGGTCCCATGGGGCTGGAAGAATTGACTACCCGTAAATTTGTTGTCTTCGGCCAAGGGCAAATTAGAGAGTGACCACTAGAAAAATCGGTTTGCTAGGGGGAACCTTTGATCCCATTCATTGCGGGCATTTGCAGTTGGCTGAATCTGCACGGGTGGAATGCAAGCTCGATAAGGTTGTCTTTATTCCCTCTGCTTTACCTCCTCATAAAAATGGTGCCGCTATAACATCGTTCAGGCATCGACTTGCTATGCTCACTCTCGCCGGACAAGGGGTAAATGGTTTTGAATGCAGCGCTATCGAAGACGAATTAGCAAAACCCTCATATACCATCGATACTCTCCGAGAGCTTCTGGAACATTATAAAAGCGATTGCCAATTGTATTTTATGATTGGAGCTGATGCTTTTCTTGATATTTTAACCTGGAAATCGCATCAGAGAGTTTTACACTCTGTAAATTTCATCCTCTCCCGGAGGAAAGGTTACAAAGAGACCAATCTTTCCGATTTGTTGAAAAAGTTAGGTTATACATCGAGTGATGGATCCTGGTGTGGGAACGATGGCAAAAAGGATATTTATATATTAGAAAAAATGCCTGAAGATATAAGTTCCTCAGGGATTAGGACCAAGATTAGACAGGGAGAGTCAGTTCAAGGATTATTGCCGAAACTGGTTATTGAGTATATACAAAAACACAAGCTCTACCAATCAGAAAAAGCCGGGATAGTTTCCTGCGGCCTGCATGATTGCCGGGATAAATGTTGAGTGGTAATTTTTTATGCAATCAGTTGAAAAAATGAACAAATCGTCAGTCGTATCACTGCTCATTGTGGACGATTCTCTAGTTTTCCGAAAATTTTTAGGAGATATTTTCGACGAGTGTGAAGGTGTAGTCGTTGTCGGAGAGGCCCAGAATGGGATTGAAGCTCTCGATATGGTACTGAAGACTAAGCCTGATGTTATTTTGTTGGATCTGGAAATGCCTCTGATGGATGGCATGACCGCCCTGCAGCATCTCATGATCCATCGGCCAACTCCGACCATCATGTTTTCAAGTCTAACGGAAAAAGGGACCGCTCGATGTTTTGATACCATGAAAAATGGTGCAGTGGATTTTGTCTGCAAGGATTTCATTTTTCAAAAAAGCAGTCTGTTGACCTACAAGAAACTTCTCATTGAAAAGGTGCAAAATGCTGCTCTAGTAAAAATTAAGGCGAAAGAACCTGTCTATGCGATGCCAACAGCGGTAAACAACGAACCTGAAGTAGAGCAGAGAGTAGTGTTCTGTGAAGAGTGTGGAAATCGGGAGATAGTTGCTGTTATAGGATCCCAGCCTATTCAAAATACAATCTGTTCCCAGTGTGGAGATACCATTGACTTCAGTTTGTTCGCCCAATCAAAGTACCGTCAGAACACCTTTATTACCGTCCTCGGTGGTGGTGAAGGCAGTTTTACAAATCTGCTGCAAATAGTTCCCCAACTTGGTGCCGATATAGGTGGTGCTTTAATTGCGGTTGTTCATCAGGATCTTGAATATGTCAATGGATTCGCTGAGTATCTTGATGCTATTTCTGCAATAAAAGTGATACGGGCCAGAGAAGGGGTCAATGTTGAAGGAGGAAATTGTTACATAGCCTCCGGATCTGACTACATGAGCATTAAGCCATATAGTGCTCAATTAACCTTACAAAAGGTACCAAAAGGATCTCTGAAGGGCGGACCTCTCGATATTCTTTTGACCTCTGCAAGCACTGCCTTTAAGAAAAGGGCTGCCGGAATAATACTTTCCGGCGATGAAAGTGATGGAGAAAGAGGTATGTCCATACTCATAAAGAATGGCGGGATTCAGGCAATTCTCAATGAAGATGAATGCTACTGTAAAAATATGGGTCGGCAGATCGTAAAAAAATGCAATCTTTCCAAGAGCTCTACGCTGGATCACATCGTGGAGACAATTAAAAAAACACATTATCATTCGAAATACGATACCATTACCGGTTAAGTTTTTTTTCTTTTCAAATGTGCTGCATTAATTTTCATGCTTTTACAGCGTCCAGTTCAGAAAGTTGCGCAGTTGGCAAACAGGGGGATGAAGAAAAAAATGGAACAGGGGACAGAGGTACAATCCGGTCTTTGGGAGGAAAATGTTCCCCTTTTGCAGCAGGGATTACACAAAGAATTGGTCAAGCGAGCTTTTGAAGGTTCAGGAAACGTCAATCGTGTTTTCCCTGTCCGGGAGAATGTTTTTGCGGCGATGCGATTGACGAGTCTAGAGGCTACAAAGGTTGTGATTATTGGTCAGGATCCCTATTTCAACGAACATCCAGGTAAAGGACCAGAGGCCCACGGCTTATGCTTTTCAGTGCAGGATGGTATACCAATTCCGCCATCTCTGCGCAACATCCTGCAGGAAGTCAATAACAGCGTGTACAATGGCAGAAAAATTAGTGTCGACAGTGACCTGACTAGATGGGCCAGCCAAGGGGTTTTGCTTCTTAATGCCAGTTTGACGGTTATGGCCAAGCGTCCAAACTCCCATGCCAATCTCGGCTGGCATCAGCTTACCGATGATATTATTGACACCATTTCAAGGAAAAAAAATAATGTCGTGTTCATGCTTTGGGGGGCATTCGCCCAGAAAAAGAGAGCACTTGTCGATCAGTCAAAACATCTTGTCCTGACAACCAGTCACCCATCACCTCTTTCTGCGCATCGAGGTTTTATGGGGTCAGGTGTCTTCGTAAAATGTAACGAATATCTCCAAAAGCACCGCCTCCACCCCATAGAATGGTAATTGGAGAGACTTGCCCCGAGATAAGAAAGCATGCAAAATCAGGGGAGGCAATGTTGATATTTTACAAACCGGTTGGAATAATACTTGTTTGCCATTACCTTACAGGCTGATGATATCATTGGTTCTGTGTACCTGCCCTTCGCAAATATTCGTACGTTCGGAAGTAATTGATAAAACTCCATGTTCCTGACAATTTAACCCAAATTTGTGAACCATATTTTTAAAACAATATTAAATCAGCATGTTACCGAGGAGTTGCAAAGTACCGTTAAGGATAGCCAGATCCCTGTTCGGAGGGATGATAAATATCTGATTCGGCATTATTTTCATGTTGTCAGTGATCTGGGAGACCTTCATCTTTGTTTTTTTCTGAATGATCTCAGGCAAAATGCTGGCATGGGAGAGGGTGCAAGATGGACGACCAGAATGTAGGCGATACCGAAATCTTCCGGCAGTGCTTTAACAAATGATTCAAATGCCTCCAGACCTCCGGCTGAAGCACCTATGCCAACAACCGGGACATGGGTGTCCTTTTATCTGCTTAGGGGAACCTTCTTTTCTGTGTTTTTGACTGATCGTCTCTTTTTAGTTGGCATTGGCGATACGCGGGTGGAGTTGTAAACGGGCAAATTTGAGGAGCCTCTTCTGAACAGACAATCGTTGGCCGGAATTATAGAAAATTTACCCGTCTCACATATGAAGATATTTACGTAACCACTGAAATTCTGAAATGCTGCCGGATTGTCGATTGTTGCTTTATTTTTTCTTGATGAAGCAGTCACCGTAATGTTTGAGTTCAGCGATTGATTCCTTGATATCGTTGTACCCCCGATGCCGACGGTCTTTGCGAAAATTTGCCAGATCAGGGGCCCAGCGTTTTGCCAACTCCTTGCTGGTACTGACATCGATATTGCGGTGGTGAAAATAGTGCTCCAGCTCAGGCATGAAGCGGGTGAGAAAGCGACGATCATGATAGACGGAGTTGCCGCACATCGGAGAAATCCGATATTCCACCCACTGGCGGATAAAGTCCAGAATTTCCAGCTCTGCCTGCCGACAGGTGTAGGGGCTCTTGCGGAATCCGCCATCGGCCCATACCGTGGTGACACTGCTCAAAGCTCGTGCTCCACCTATGTAGCTATTACCGTGAGAAACACTGCATCGACAGCGTCATATAAGGCATTAGCGCCTCGTTCATGATCTACGGTCTTTACAATCAGACTTATCATTCCAACTTTACGCAAAAACTTTATAACAGGAACAAGACCTGCCTGACTGACAAACCGCTTTACTTTGTTGAGCTGTTTTTCAATAGCTTGACGCAATTCAAGCTCATCAAGATAGCGCAAAATGAACAGTGATTTTATGATTTGTCCGAAAGCTTTCACTGTCCTATACAAGACATACTGTTTGGAATATGAATTCAGGCGACGGAAAATGTCGGATGCTGTAGTTTCTTTGAGTTTAATAGTGGCAATCAATCGAAGTAAGTCGTCCCAGTTATTGATAAAAGAGATTTGATCCTTCTTTTACCACCAAGCATTATGGCTCGGGTATCGGACTCAGTATTTGCCACAGAATTATCAGCGACCACGAAGAGTCTTAAAGCTGTACTCTTAGCAGCTGTCTTATCAATACTGCAAAGTTCATCTGTAAATTTTTGCAGATTGCAGTCATTCAACAGAGTAACCTTATCCGTTAAAAACTATAAGACTCTGAAATAAATGTATTTATAAGGTAAGGGCAACTGGCATTATCCTTGCTATATGTAGAGCGGGATCAGTTGTGGGACTATTATCAGTGTGTGGTCCTGTAACGCGAAGGCATGAGCCGCATCTCATCGAGATGGCGTTTTTCATGCCCCAGCGTTTCCTGGAAAATGGTGATATGCACGACGTCCGCGCACTTGTGGCCTCCAAAGGCAACCTGATAAGTATGTTATTGTAGGAAGGGGAATGATGATGGCAGATGAAACTTCACGAATATCACAAGCCAATGAACAGGAGCCGGATGAGGCGACTGTCTGGAAGGATAAATATATCAGGCTGCTTGCTGATCTGAAGAACACCCAAAGTCGCCTGGCCCGCAGTTCTGCCCAGGAGGTGGAGGCTGAGAAAAAATCGCTTCTGCGAGATATGTTACCGGTGGCGGATGGTCTGGACCTGGCTCTGTTACATTTATCGCGCGAAGCGGATAGTAGCAACATCTTATCGGGAGTCGAATTGATTCGAAATATCCTGGAAAAATTTTTCAGCAAATATAGTGTGAAAGCAATCGATGCCTTGGGCAAGCCGTTTGATCCAGAGCTGCATGAAGCCGTAGGTGTGGTTCCACATTCCAGATTTCCTCCCAACACCGTGGTGAGAATAGAACAAAAGGGATATCTGTACCGCGACAAGCTGCTGCGTCCAGCGAGGGTCCTGGTGGTATCCTCAACTTAAGTACTTTCTCTCCTGACAAATACGAGGCACTGGCAAGGGAATACCATGGATTACAAAGATTACTACACCATTTTGGGTGTGGACCGCAAAGCGGATAAAAAAGAAATCAAAAAAGCATACCGCAAGCTGGCTCGAAAATATCATCCTGACGTCAACTCCGGGGACGAAACATCTAAAGAGAAGTTCCTCGAGATTAACGAGGCGCATGAAGTGTTGTCCGATCCTGCGAAGCGGAGGAAGTACGATCAATTTGGTTCCCAGTGGCAACATCACCAGCAAACCGGTGCAAGGTCCGAGGACTTTAATTGGGATAAGAGGCAGTCAGCATCCGATCGGAACCACACCTATCGGACTTTCAACCCAGAGGATTTTGAAGAACTGTTTGGTGGTAAGGCCACTAATTCTGATTTTTTCGAGAGTCTTTTTGGCAGGGCTGCAGGGCAACAGGCCAATAGTAGCAGGGGTGCCCAGCAATTCTATCAACAGCCACGATCACGGCAGGGAAGTGATCTCGAACATTCTGTCCAGCTGACGCTCAAGGAGGCGTTTCACGGAGTTAAACGGATGTTTGAATGGGAAGACGGCCGTAAAGTAGACGCCAGAATCCCCCGCGGAGTGAAAACGGGGTCCCGTGTCAGGCTTAAGGGGCAGGGTGGTCCGGGTAGCGGTGATGGTCAACCGGGAGATCTGTATCTGACGATCAATATTTTACCCGATGAGCGTCTGCAACGGGACAACAATGATCTGAGGACTACGGTCGAAGTGGATCTGTTTACAATGCTTCTGGGCGGCAAGTTGTCGGTGTCTGGTATCGATCGCACGGTGAAACTCGATATTCCACCGGAGACGCGCAATGGTCGCATATTCAGGCTCAAGGGGCTGGGGATGCCAAAGGTTAAACATCCTCATCAATTCGGATATTTATATATCACAGTGGAAGCGGTTCTGCCAAAAAACCTGACTGCCGGAGAGAAAGATTTAGTGGAGCAGTGGAGGAACATGCATTGAGCGTTTCGCGGCTCATGGTTGAATTATGATTGAGAGAGATACTATGAATAAATACCAGATTGTAACGTATTCCGATCCCCCGGAAGTTCATTTTGAATATAGGACGGCAGCTTTTCTTGCAAGTGTTTCCACACAATTCGTCCATCAGTGTGAGCAAGAAGATCTGATCACATGCCGTATCATGATTCACGGCAAAAAGGGTTTGTGTTTTGCCGACGTTCAGAAACTAAAACTCATTCGCCACTTGCATAAAGATATGGGGCTGGCTCTTGATGCTGTTGATTTTCTGTTGCGGTATCGAAACCGAATCAAGGTGATGCAACGCCAGTTGGACGAAATGAAACGGCAGATGCGCGACAAGGAATGTAAGTACGAAGCTGAAATCCAGGCACTTCGCCGACGCCTGGCACAGCTATCTGATAACGATGAGATACCGTAGAACCGTGGCAAGATTGTCGACCGTTCGGATAACTGTTGTCTTGCCAGACGGGGCTATTGGCCCGGCTCTTGCTAACTAACATGAAAGAGAATTATTTCTAAGTCACTCATCAGTGACAAAGACAGGAAACTTATGCATAAAGGAAGTCGGTCGATCACCTTCATCTCAGTGTTATAAAAACTGCAAATCCTATCTGCGATTTTTTGTAGATCACGCCTCAAATCTACCCTTATTTACTCATCTGATTCCGTAAGTTGCAGAAACAAATCTGTTTTTAGAAATTCTCTCATCTGGCATAAACTTTGCACCAAATTATTCAAGTGGCCATGGAGCTGGCTCCACAGAGTAATTTGCATCTTGTCCACACTTACGGTTTTACCCAAGTCTATCTCGGCGACCATATGGTCAAGTATGCAGAAGATGCCATAGCCGACCTGGCAGACAACAAGCTGGAAAGATTTGTCGAGCAAAATAACCGTGCACTACCGTACCAATATCACCTGAATAAATAGTATCCCCACAGCTTTTCCCTCAGTGTCTGAGATAGACGGGAACAAGAGAGCAGGGATATCAGCAGATAAATTTGGTTCTTCCGGATTAAGCGTGCTTTTCGCTGTCGCCCATATTTAAAGGCTTAAAGGCGAATCAGAGAAGTAAAACATTGTGCATGGCTGATTTTATCGCTACAAATTTATGCCACCTCTCCCTTCCC
>WTAT01000069.1 GCA_013139415.1 Desulforhopalus sp. | reverse complement strand
AAACCACTTGGGCTGCGCTGTTTCGGGATGCGACCATTGATAAAAGCTTTCGGGGTTCCGGTAACCCCAGCTTTCTGGGCATCCTGTAGATCCTTATTGATAAATGCCTGGATCTTTTGGGATGACATGTCTTTCTCAAAGCGGGGAATATCGAGTTTGAGGTCCAGGGCGATCTTATTTATGGACTCATTGCTCAACTTTTTCTCGGCAAAGAGACGGTCGTGAAATTCCCAGAATTTCCCTTGTTCTCGAGCAGCAAATGCTGCTCTGGCAGCAGGCTGGGCCATCTTGTGAAAATTGAGAGGCATATTTTTAAAGACTAATTTTACCGTTTGAGGATTTTTTTCGAGCACCTGCTCGAGAAGCGGCAATATCTTGCCGCAATAAGGTCATTCAAAATCCGTGAACAAAGCAATGGTGACTGGGGCATTAGCAGGTCCTTTAAAAGGTGACCCGGATATATCGACATCAATGACAAAAGAAACCCCTATAGAGCTGAAGGTTTGGTTTTTGTTATTAATGAGGTAAAGTTTTTCGCCCTTAGGGGCGATATCAATGGCTGAAACTCCCTCCTCTACAGGAATGGAACCCTGGAGTTGCCCCTGGCTGTTGAAAACCTGGACCACCTGTTTGTCATTCAGAATATAGACAACTTTACCGTCTAGCGAGTGAACCATATCCAACGTTTTTCCGGCTGTGGGCCAATGCTGTTGGAGATTCCATTCCACACGGTTGTCTTTACCTGAGTCTGGAACTGCCAGGGCATTGGCACCGGAAGCCAAAATAAGCGAAATTAAACAACCAGTGTATACTTTGGGAATTATCATAGAGACCTCAAGAAAAATTAATGAATTATGCTTTTTGCAGCAAATAGCAGTGTATACAGATCGGCAAAACAGCGGCTATACATCGACAAGGATAGCCACTCTCGGACTTTTGCGCAAGACGATCGGAGAATCAGTTACAGTTACGAAAAAATTATAGCCTTCAAGGCGGCACTGAAAAGAGTCCCGCTCTTTTCAGCGGGGCTATCGCAAAAAGATAAAAAATCATAAAAATAACTGGTAACCATAGGTGCAAGATGTTATTTATAGCAACTTTTTTTTGTTCTAAACAGGACAATATCAAGTACAGTCTTGACTGCAAGGGTTATGTGAATTACTTAGTAGCGTTTCAGTGAGTGTAATTTCATTGAGGCTATATTAGGTTCATGTAGCCTGGTGTTAGTACCTTGGAAATCTTTTTTTTCTATTCTTAGAAAGGATTTCGTGAGGGAACATATTCCCCCGAAAGGGCGCACTTAAAAGCGTCCTGCTTGTCGGGGGGGTAATTAGGACTACTGTAAAACTGGCTGCGAGGGTGGCGGAACTGGTAGACGCACCAGACTTAGGATCTGGCGCCTTACGGTGTGGGGGTTCGACTCCCCCCTCTCGCACCATTTTTTTCAGATATGCTGTACATCTCACCTGTGGCAATAATAATCCACTAAAACCTGATGCCGATATCCGGTATGTTAATAGCTGCGTGTTGGTGGCTCGCTATGGCAGGAAAGAGAGTGGATTAGGGTGTTTATGATAATTTCAAAACGAAAGGATGGGACTCGATGGATGTAAATGTTGAAGAGCTCAGTGCTCTCACAAGAAAAATAACGGTCACGCTACCTGAAGACAGTGTTCAGCCAAAGCTAAACCAGGCATATGATAAGTTGAAGAAAGAGACCAAGATGAAGGGGTTTCGTCGTGGTAAAGTGCCTCGTTCTGTTATTGTGAAACATTATAAGGCTCAGGTTGAAGGAGAGACTGGGGAGAAGCTGGTTCAGGACAATTATTTTGATGCCATTGAGAAGAATGGGGTTGACCCCATTGTTCATCCCGATGTTAAAGAAATAAAATACAATGAGGACGGGTCCTTCACCTTTGTTGCTGAAGTTGATGTGCGACCGGAATTCGAATTGGCAGAATATAAAGGGCTGGAAGTAGAAAAAGAGGATATCATCGTAACTGATGAGGAGGTCCAGCTTGAGCTCGCTGATATGCAGAAAAATATGGCCGCGCTTCGTTCAGTGACTGACAGACCGATCCAGACGGATGATGTCGTCATTGTAGATTTTCAGGGATTTCACGAAGGCTCTCCAATGCCCCAGGTTAAAAACGAAAACTACTCGATTGAAGTAGGTTCCGGAAATATGGGTGTGGAATTTGAAGAAAAACTCATCGGTATGAATAATGAAGAGGAGGGAACACAGGAGGTTGATTTTCCGGAAGCCCATCCCAATCCGATTCTTAAAGGAAAAAAAGTAGAATTTCGCATCACCGTCAAAGATATTAAAGAGCGGGTGCTCGCTGAGCTGGATGATGAATTTGCCAAAGATGCCGGAGAGGAGTTCAAGACTCTGGATGATTTGAAAGTGTCGATAAAAGACCGCATCACCGGGCAGCGCGAAGAACGTGCCAAAGGTGCCATCACCGATAAAATTATGCAAAAACTGCTTGCGTCTCATGAGTTCGAAGTCCCGAAACGACTTGTCGATTTCGAAATCGAACAGATGATTAAACAAACCGAGAAGCAATTTGAGCAGAGCGGGATGAGCCTTGAGGCTGCCGGACTCAGCAAGGAAAAACTGACTGAACAGAATGCCGGAATGGCAGAACAAAGAGTAAGAGGTGATTTTGTTTTAAAGAAAATTTCCGAGGCCGAAGAGATTAAAGTAGAAGAAGAAGATATGGAAAGAGGTCTCAAGCGCATTGGTGACATGTACAATATGTCGGTTGCCAAGGTGAAGGAATATTTTCAGAATCGTGACGATCTTTTGCCTTTAATGAATGAATTGCTGAACGAGAAGATCCTCGCATTTCTCCAGGAAAAGGCAGTCTTTGTGGATGCCGTCAAGCCGGAAAAAGAGATCGAGGAAGACGCTGCTGCCAAAAGCTGATAGGACGGCTTGCGTACGCCGGGAAAGGAATTATAATGAGCATATCTGGTGGGGAGCCCTGCCGGATATGTTTTGACAGCTTTTAAATAATAACGACTGCATAGGGCTCAAGGCCTATTGCAGTCGAACCGTTTTAAGGAGTGTGACACATGAATCTTGTGCCGATGGTGGTGGAGCAGAGTCCTCGCGGGGAACGTGCATATGACATTTACTCTCGTTTGTTAAAAGAACGTATCATTTTCCTTGGTTCCTCAGTCAGTGATGATGTGGCAAATGTCATTGTCGCCCAGTTGCTTTTTCTTGAGGCTGATAATCCTGAAAAAGATATAACTTTTTATGTCAATTCTCCCGGTGGCTCTGTGACTGCAGGCATGTCCATCTATGATACCATGCAATATGTGAAGTGCGATATTGCCACACTCTGTATGGGGCAGGCTGCATCCATGGGTGCTTTTCTTCTTGCGGCAGGAACTGATGGTAAAAGATACTCCCTGCCGAATGCGAGGATTATGATCCATCAACCGATGGGAGGCTTTCAGGGACAGGCTACGGATATTGATATTCAGGCCAAAGAAATATTGCGGATGAAAGATGACCTGAACCGTCTCCTGGCTCATCACACAAAAAATACGCTCAAAAAAATTGCCGCTGACACCGAGCGAGATTATTTTATGAGCGCAAGTGAAGCCCAGGAATACGGTATCATTGACAAGGTACTTACTAATCGGGAAGAACTAGCTGAGGATTAAAAGCATGGATGATGTTAATAATAATGGACCTGATTGCATTTGTTCTTTTTGCGGCAAAGACCAGGAAGATGTAGGCAAGCTTATTGCCGGGCCGGATGTCTTTATCTGTGACGAATGTATAGAGCTTTGCAATGAAATAGTCCACGACAAAGATGGGTCAGAGTTGGACGAATCAGTTGAGGAGAGTAAAGTTATTCTGAAACCAAAAGAGATTAATGCTCACCTTGATGAATATGTTATTGGACAGGACTATGCCAAAAAGGTTCTCTCTGTTGCGGTTCATAACCACTATAAGCGCATTGATGCTCCTGTTGAAGAAGGTTCCGTGGAACTGCAAAAATCCAACATCATTCTGGTTGGTCCGACCGGTTCCGGCAAGACCCTGGTCGCTCAGACTCTCGCCAGGATTTTGAATGTTCCCTTCTGTATGGCCGATGCGACAACACTCACCGAGGCCGGTTATGTCGGCGAGGATGTAGAAAATATCCTGGTCAGCTTGCTGCAGTCGGCAGATTATGATGTAGAGAAGGCGCAGCGTGGAATCATTTATATTGACGAGATTGATAAAATAGCCAGAAAATCTGACAGTCCATCGCTTACAAGAGATGTTTCCGGTGAAGGTGTGCAGCAGGCTTTACTTAAAATTATCGAGGGAACTGACGCATCTATTCCTCCGAAGGGTGGTAGGAAGCATCCACAGCAGGAACTGGTTCAGATTGATACAACGAATATTCTTTTTATCTGTGGAGGTGCATTTGTCGGGCTGGATGCAGTGGTCAGCAGACGTCAGGGTGCAAAGTCCATCGGCTTTGGAGCAAAGGTCACAGGTGATGAGAAGAAGAAAATTGGTGAGTTGCTCAAAATGGTCCAACCAGAAGATCTCCTGAAATTTGGCCTTATTCCCGAAATGGTTGGACGATTACCGGTTATTGCCAGCATGGAAGAACTGGTGGAGGAGGACCTTATTCGCATCCTGAAGGAACCGAAAAATGCCCTGACCAAGCAGTATCATAAACTGTTTGAGTTTGACGGCATCAGCCTCAGCTTTACTGAAGGGGCGCTGGCGGCCATTGCCAGTAAAGCATTGAAGAGAAAGTCGGGTGCCCGTGGGCTTCGTTCGGTAATGGAAGAAGCCATGCTTGATGTTATGTACGATCTACCTTCAAAAGAAGGAGTGCAGGAATGCGTAATCAATGAGCAGGTAATCACCCAGGGAGATTATCCGGTTATTTTGTACCACAACAGCGCCGACGAGAATTTGAAGACAGCTTGATTGGGTAAAATTTTTAAAGAATTTCTTCAAGGTACTCATCCCTCATAGGGTCCTGAATAGAATACCCCGCAGGGGGTATTCTAACGATTCCTGACATATTTCCCGTTTATCGGGGCTAGTTCCAATAGTAATGCACATTCGAAAGGAGATTTTGTGACGAAACTTTACCCCTTGATGCCACTTCGAGATATTGTCATTTTCCCTCATATGGTTGCCCCTTTAGTTGTTGGCAGGAAAAAATCTATCCAGGCGCTTGAAGATGCTATGGAAAAGAAGACGGATATTTTTTTGGTAACTCAACAGAAGTCCACCGTTGAAGATCCTGGTAGTGACGACCTCTATTCCTGCGGTACTCTTGCAGCGGTAATGCAGTTGCTCCGGCTTCCTGATGGGACGATTAAAGCTCTCGTTGAGGGAAAAACCCGGGCAAAAATTGTTTCTTATGTGCCAAACGATAAATTCCTCCAGGCTGAAGTGGAAGAACGGATAGATGTTACTGAACCGACCCCTGAGTTAACCGCCTTTGAGAGAGAGCTGCGAAAATTCTTTGAGCTGTATGCAACAGGCAATAAAAAGATTGCCAAAGAAATCCTCAGTTCAGTTAAGGTTATTGATAATCCATTAAAACTGTTGAATGTTATCTGTGCCCATCTACCGCTTAAAAGTGATGAAAAACAGCTTATTCTTGAACTGGAGCCGCTCAGCGATAGAATGGCCAAGGTGCTGGAAATACTTGATCGTGAAATTCAGCTGGCGGAACTGGAGAAGAAGATCAACGCCAAGGTAAAGATGCGGATGGGGAAAACCCAAAGGGATTATTATCTTGGTGAGAAGGTCCGGGAAATCCAGACTGAAATTGGTCAGAATGAGGATGGACTCGATGAGATGGGAGAACTCGAAGAGTCGATCAAAAAGAAGAAAATGCCTGCTCTGGCCAAAGAAAAAGCCCTGAAAGAGTTTAAGAAGCTGAGAAGTATGCCTCCCATGTCAGCGGAAACAACGGTGGTGCGCAACTACATTGATTGTATTGTCAGTCTACCATGGGATAAAAAAGATAAATCAAAAATTGATATTAACAAGGCCGAGAAGATCCTCGACGAAGATCATTACGGACTTGCAAAACCAAAAGAAAGGATCCTTGAATATCTGGCCGTTCAGGCCCAGGTAAAGAAAATTAAGGGACCTATTCTTTGTTTGGTTGGCCCTCCCGGTGTCGGTAAAACCTCTATCTGTAAATCCATTGCCCGTGCTATGGGCAGAAAGTTCGCTCGGCTTTCTCTTGGTGGGGTGCGGGATGAAGCCGAAATTCGGGGGCATAGAAGAACCTACATAGGTGCAATGCCGGGCAAGATCATCCAATCCATGCAAAAAGTTGGGGTTGCCAATCCAGTTTTTTGTCTTGATGAAGTGGATAAAATGTCGATGGATTT
This sequence comes from Desulforhopalus sp., assembly GCA_013139415.1. Lineage (GTDB taxonomy): Bacteria > Desulfobacterota > Desulfobulbia > Desulfobulbales > Desulfocapsaceae > Desulforhopalus_A. The sequence goes on along the minus strand of WTAT01000069.1, from coordinate 1,821 downwards.
TCGTGGCGATCCTTCTTCTGCCCTGCTTGAGGTACTGGACCCTGAACAGAACGTGGCTTTCAACGATCATTATCTCGATATTGATTATGATTTGTCTGAAGTGTTTTTTATCACTACGGCAAACAATCTGCACGGTATACCGGTCCCGCTCCAGGACAGGATGGAGATAATCCAGATTAGTGGTTACACCGAAGAAGATAAATTGAAAATCGGTGTAGGGTTTCTCATTCCAAAACAACTTGAGCAAAACGGCTTTAAACCTGGTGATATCCAATTGACCGATGGCGGTATTATGGAGATTATCCGCCGCTATACCAGGGAGGCGGGAGTCAGAAATCTTGAAAGAATCATTGCCTCTCTCTGTCGAAAGATAGCTAGAGAACGGTTGAAGAAAGATGATATAAGCAAAAAATACCGCGTCAGTGTCCAATCGGTAGCTAAGTATCTGGGGACACCCAAATACCGCTATGGCCTGGCCGAGGAAAATGACGAAATTGGTTTAACGACTGGCCTGGCCTGGACTGAAGTAGGGGGGGAACTCCTGCAGATTGAAGCAACCCTGATGACCGGTGCCGGTAAGTTGATCATTACCGGAAAGCTTGGTGACGTGATGCAGGAATCTGCCCAGGCTGCCCTGAGCTATGTGCGATCGAGAGCGGCAGTTCTTGGCTTGAAAGAAGATTTCTACCAGAAACTTGACATACATATCCATGTTCCCGAAGGTGCCATTCCCAAAGACGGACCTTCAGCGGGTATTACCATTGCCACTACCCTGGTTTCGGCACTTCTTAAGGTTCCGGTAAAGCACCATATGGCTATGACCGGGGAGATAACCCTTAGGGGAAGGGTGCTGCCGATTGGTGGCTTGACAGAGAAACTTCTTGCCGCTAAGCGTGGCAACATCACCCATGTACTTATTCCCAAACCAAACGAACGGGATCTCAATGATGTACCAATTAAGATCAGAAAATCACTCACAATTGATGTGGTTAACCATATGGATGAAGTCCTCGGATATGCGTTGATATTGAAGGAAGGAGAAAGTCTCTTTAAAAATTAGTGCCTTACCCCTCAAGGGGGCACTAAACTGAGTACTCCTGAAAGCCTGTCATTCAGTTCAATACCCCCTTGTGGGGTGTTAGTATCTTTTTGAAATAAAAGATAAAAACTATATAAGGAACGAACTTTACCTCAACTGATGTTTTTTCTTGACGTAGTAGGGTCAAATTGGTAAATACTCCTTCACCATTGGTTGAGACGGGGGCGACTAGCTCAGCTGGGAGAGCATCGGCCTTACAAGCCGAGGGTCACAGGTTCAAGCCCTGTGTCGCCCACCACAGCCAATTAGTTACACAACAGTATTAGTTACACAACAGTATTTAGCAAAGATTTTGGAGCGGTAGTTCAGCTGGTTAGAATGCCGGCCTGTCACGCCGGAGGTCGCGGGTTCGAGTCCCGTCCGCTCCGCCATTATACAAAAAAAGAGGGTTACAGCCACTTCGTGCTGTAACCCTCTTTTGTTTTTATCTCCTAGTGTTGTGTCAACCCAAAAATGACGTTTACCCGGCCGTCATTCCCGCGCAGGCGGGAATCCAGTTTCGCAGAAAATTCTCAGAGACTCACTTCAGCCTGGGAACAACACGAACACGACACTTCAAGATTGACGGAGCACTAGCCAATCTTCTGCTTGAACCTTTCATTAATCTTATAAACAAAGGCGAGTACCTCGGCGACAGTTTGGTAAAGCTCTGTCGGGATTTCGTCACCTATCGGCACCTTTGACAGGAGTTCAACTAGATTGGCATCCTCCTGGATGTGGAT
>WTAT01000021.1 GCA_013139415.1 Desulforhopalus sp. | reverse complement strand
ACGTTGGATCTTATGGGAGTTCGCCGCCCTCGCAGCCCTGGTCCTGTTAATCGCTATCATAGTGGTTGGAGCTTTACTGTTCTACCAATGGATCCTCAGACGATTAGACAGCACCCGCTGAAGGGCGCCCTGCCAGAACTAATCCAGAAACGAGAACTGAACAATCAGGGGAACCAGTCACCAGGGTACACCTGATCAGTTTGATAAAAATGGTGCTTAGTGCCTTACCCCTCAAGGGGGCACTGAACTGAGTACTCCTGAAAGCCTGCCATTCTTTTCAATACCCGCTTGACGGGTGCTCTTTTCAGTACCCCCTTGAGGGGTATTAGTCTGCCTTTCCTCCATCAAACCATTGCCGCGAACTCTGGTGAAACAAAAGAACCAGCCCTGTCGAATACAGCACCAATTGCCCAAGACCCAATATCGAACTAACCAGGTTTTCTGGGATCAATTCGAAGAAAGGCAAAATCGTCACGGGAATGCAGCCGATAAATATTATCACCAATAACCATCGTGCCCAGTTCTTTCCCTTACCAACCAGGTAAATCAGATACAAAGAGAGTGCATAGCTAATGAACTTTGTAATAATCATAAAATCTGGGGACCTTACTTCAAGGTGGCGCACCACCGTAAAAGCCGTTCGTAAAACGCCAAGAACGACTACAAAGTAAAACATTTTGACCGCAAGACCGACCTTGGACGGCCTTCCCGAAAGCTCTTGTGCAGACATTAAACTCCTCCATATTTCAGCATAATCACAGATCTCCTCGCAATGACACTACGGCTTGATCTCAATTGGCGTGCCGGGGTCGACAGCCGCCCATACCCGGTCCATATCTCGATCACTCAGTGCCACACAACCATCTGTCCAAAGCACAAATCGCATGACTGGCGCTGCCCATCCCCAGCCATTTGTCTGGCCATGGATCATGATATCACCTCCGGGATCGACCCCCATCCTTCGAGCATTAGCCCTGTCCCGTGCATTCGGATAAGAGATGTGAATCGACTTGTAGAATTTACTGTTTGGGTTCTTGTAATCCAGAATATAATGCCCTTCGGGTGTTCGTTCATCACCTTGCGCCTGTTTATGCCCAACAGGATTGGCACCGAAAGTCGCCCTGAAGGAGGCGAATCGTTCGCCATTCTTCATCAGATACAACCGACCTTGTTTCTTGATGACCAGTACAGAATCGGCCTTTACTGCAGCAGCCCCGACCGCTACCTGCTGAACCAGCAATAAGGCAATAAGTAGGAAGACATTCAACAGTTTCATGGTAAGACCCTTTGGATCTATTCTTCTTGTTCAGTAATCACAACGACAGGAGTTCCAACACGTGCCCAGTCAAACAGCACCTTTGCATTATCGTCCGTCAGACCGACACACCCCTGTGAACCCACCGATTCGCTCAGGTAGGAATGCAGATAAGAGCGAAGGGTAGCCATTTGCGTACCATGAATCGCCTTACCGTCTTCCGTAAAAAACATGGTGTAGGGCATTTCTGAGCCGTAGGTCTTGCTGGTATACTTCTCGTGCTTTCGAAAAATCCGGTATCTGCCGGCGGTAGTTTCCTTCCCATCGCGTCCAGTCACGATGTCAAAACTGTATATCTCCTCGTCATCCTCCAAGGCAACCAGAACTTGCTGTTCTATGAAAACTCGAATTTCCTGTTTTTTTTCGGTTTCTTCGGCCAATGAGCTAGAGGCGAAAATCAAAAGAAGACCGGCAAATACCGACAAACTTTTCTTTCGCAAAGAAATGCGGCCCTTATGTTCCATCATCCTCCCTCCCATTCTGCCCCCTGAGCAGTCATAAAGTTAACTACTGTGACGAGAAACCGATACCCCAATATCGCACGTTAACACCTGGAAAGAACGGTGATGGTCCTCATTTCACTTTAGGGTACTTTGAAAAATTTGATTTTTCGATCAAAATCAAGGCATGAGAAAAATTTTACCGCAGGCATATGTTTGATATCGGAGTCTGAGCTTACCTCCGAGGATAAAATTTTGACCATAACGTAGATATTGGAAGAAAAAACAATTTTTCAATGTAGCCTTTAATCTATCGTCTTTCCAGTACTTGGTGCCCGTAAAATCCGCGACCAGTTCCAATCCTTTTTCGTTTAGTTCACAAACCATTTTTTTTACGACCTACCCCTTAACTTAAAAGAACTTCAGGAGGTTTTCATCACAAAAAAGGCATGAAACAGACCAATTGATCGCATGTCGCATATTCAGTTCGCCCCTTCTGATTTAATAATGCTTGATCCCGAATTATTCAACTGTTTCGATCAAACTTTCATCGGAGAAATAGTCTGTCAACATCCTTCGCTTTAGTGCCTTACCCCTCAAGGGGGCACTGAGCTGAGTACTCCTGAAAGCCTGTCATTCAGTTCAATACCCCCTTGAGAGGTGCTCTTTTCAGTACCCCCCTGAGGGGTATAAAAAACAAGAAATCTGGAGAGTGTTTTTAAATTAGAAACTTAAAGATACCACCAGATAGCGAAGGTAGAGAGACCTTCGAGGCACTTACACCCCTCATACTGTTAAAGCTGCAATTCAGGACGAAATATAACATTACTTTCGTTGTCCATCATATACCTGCAATGACGTGCGCTTGGGGCGAAACCCTAAGCGCACGAATGCAATGAGTGCGATAGTATAGGAAATATAATCTGATGTAGGAGCTGAACAGATTATTTATGCATAGGGAAGGTGTTTTTATCGCGTAGCGGTTCAGATCTTCCAGACCATCAATATTATCTGGAAGCATCTCCGACGTGACCAAGGTCTGAAAAAGGTTTAGTGATGCACCAATTCGTGCACGATTATCAGTTACTATCAACCACGATGCCTAACACTTCCTCCGAAGTGATCAGCAAAAATAATCTGGAACAATCTCGTTCTGAGCGATATACCCTCGTGGGTATAGTCGATACGCTGTTCTGTTTCACATGA
>WTAT01000594.1 GCA_013139415.1 Desulforhopalus sp. | reverse complement strand
TCCGCACCGATAAGTGCTGCATCCATCACGTGCTGGGGACTTCTGACACTGGCTACGATAATCTCGCTCTGATAGCCGTAGTTGTCATAGACCGTTGCGATATCACTGATCAAATCCATACTGGGAGTACCGATATCATCCAGTCGCCCGACAAAGGGGCTGACAAAAGTGGCGCCTGCTTTCGCGGCCAAAAGCGCCTGGGCGCAGGAAAAAACCAGGGTAACATTGGTTTTGATTCCTTCGGCTGTGAGTTTTTTTACCGCTTTAAGACCTTCAACGATCATTGGGATCTTGATGACGATATTGTCAGCAATCTTCGCCAGCTCTTTGGCCTCGGCCAACATCCCATCGGCCTCAAGGCTTACCACCTCGGCACTTACCGGGCCATCGACAACTTTGCATATTTCCGCAACGATCTCTTCAAACGGCTTGCTTTCCCTGGCGATAAGGGAAGGGTTGGTGGTAACGCCGTCAACCATGCCCATCTCAACGCCTTTTTTGATTTCATCGAGATTGGCTGTATCAATAAAAAACTTCATTGGTGTTCTCCTTGTTTGGATCTGAAAATATTGCAGCATTTTTTGCTGCAAAAATAAATCTTTTTACCCTGGTGCTCATACTCCACGGCCTGTTGCCGGGGAACGAGTTTTTTGCAAACCGGATCTTCTTCCAGGGTATCGCTTACCGGCATTTCCCTGAGTGGTTTTTTCTTCCGGCCTTGCGTAACTGATGGCTTCCTGCCTCCTGTTATCAGCCGGTAGGCAAGATAGATCAGGATGACAATGATGATTATCCGTAGAGGGCTCAATGTGCTTTCTCGTTAAGGTACTTTTCCCCCTCAAGGTGGCACTCAAGTGTGTGACACATTGTGGGCATTGTAAAAGATCCCGCTTGTCGGAGCTATATGTTTCAGATTATTTTTCCATCAGCTCAATCAAGCATGTCATCTTTCTGTTGTTTTGGCAAGTCCGGTTATTCACTCCATGAAGCACGAATAATTTCCTGTTTTTTATGATTGCCCGGACCCATTATATTCCGCAGGCGAAGTTCCATACTGGAGATAGTCTCCTCACTGAGACTGTCCCTGAAGTTCGGTTCAAGTTCAGCAAAGGGAACCAGGACAAAGAGGCGATCACCGATGCGCGGATGAGGCAGGATGAGTTCCGGACGGTCCATAATGACATCGCCATAATAGAGCAGGTCCAGATCCAGACTACGATCCTGGTAGCCAAAAACCTTTTCTTTTCTGGTTCGGCCAAACGAAGCCTCTACCCCAAGCAGGACTTTCAGCAGTTCCAGAGGCGGCAACGACACCTGTAATCGACCGACGGCATTGGTAAACCAGTGCTGACTGGTCATATCAACAGGAGCGGTCATATAGGGGCTCGACAGCCCATCAAGAACAATGCCATCGACATCGCCGAGAGCCTGCCAGGCCCCCTGGAGAAGAGCCTTGCCGTCGCCGAGATTGGAACCCAGGCCGATAAATGCTTTCACTGCGTTTTCCCCTAAAAATTAAAAATCATGCAGTCCAAGCACATCGAACATGGAATAGACCCCGCACTCCCTGTCAACGATCCAGGCAGCAGCGGTGGTAGCGCCTTTGGCGAAATGATCGCGACTGTGGGCTCTGTGCACCAGCTCAATTCGCTCTCCCGGCCCGGCAAAGTAGACGGTGTGCTCTCCTACGATATCGGCCGCCCTGAGGGTCTGAATACCGATTTCCTTTGGTTTTCGTTCACCGATTATGCCGCTGCGCTCAAGCACAACAACATCATCAAGGTTTCTATTCACCCCTTCGGCTGCCAATTCCGCAAGCTTAAGGGCCGTTCCGCTCGGGGCATCCTTCTTTTTATTATGATGTGCCTCGAGAATCTCAATATCGTAATCGTCCCCCAGGATTGCCGCCGTCTTCTTGGCAAGCTTGAAGAGGACATTGACGCAAATCGACATATTAGGTGCCTGGACACAGGGAAAATTCTTCGCAAGTTCCTGCAATTCTGCCAGATTTTCAGCCGAAAGACCAGTGGTACCGATAACCATCGCCTTTTTATGTTTAGCCGCCGCCCGGGCAAATTCCATGGTCGCCTTGTGGAAAGTAAAATCGATGATCACATCCCCTTTATCGATTACCGACTCGATCCCCTCGCCTATGATGACGCCGTTCTCAGAACCAAGCGCCAACAGTCCCGCGTCCTTACCTATTGCCGGACTGCCTTTCGCCTCGAAGGCGGCAGTGCATTCAAGTTTTGGGTGGGCGCTGACCATATGGGCAATTCGCTGGCCCATCCTGCCGGCGGCTCCGGCTATTATTACCTTTATCATCTGTTCCCCTCCATTTCGATGTTCGTGTCCGAAACTGTTGCCCTTGCTTATATGAGTTCGAGTTTGACCATGGCCGCTTTCAGTTTGCCAAGACTCTCCGTATCAATAGGAGCCAGCGGTAAACGGGGCAAACCGCTCTTAATCTTGCCCATCAACTCCAGCGCTTTCTTGGCGGGAACCGGATTGGGATTACAGAACATCAGCTTCATCAGGTCGTACATTCGGTAATGCAGTTCGTTGGCCCTTTTTAGATCACCGGCCAGCGCCGCCTCCATCATCTGAGCCATCCCCTTGGGATAGACATTGGAAATTACCGAAATGACCCCCCTTCCACCGATAAGGGCAGTCGGCATTGCGGTAAAGTCATCACCGGACAAAACGATAAAATCGTCGGGACACTTACGGATAACATCGGTACCCTGCTCCAGACTGCCGGTGGCTTCTTTGATACCGATAATATTATCAATCTCCGCCAAACGGGCGACAGTCTCCGGCAACATATTCACGACTGTTCTTCCCGGCACATTGTACAAGAACATGGGGATATCGACCTTTTCGGCGATTTCCCGGAAATGCAGATACATGCCCTCCTGATTCGGCTTATTATAGTAGGGCACCACCGACAGTACCGCATCGGCACCACTATCCCTGGCACTTTCGGTCAGCTCGATCGCCTCAAGGGTATTATTGCCGCCGGTTCCGGCAACGACGGGAACACGACCGTTAACGGTTTTGACGGTGAGGTCGATAACCCGTTTGTGTTCAGCAAAATCAATGGTCGCTGATTCGCCGGTCGTTCCGCACGGCACGATTCCATGAGTTCCGTTTTCAATCTGAAACTCGATAAGGTCTACCAGTCCCTGTTCATCCAACTGACCGTTGATAAACGGGGTTATAAGTGCAACAAGAGCTCCGTTATATTTTTCCATGACTCCTCCCAGTATCTGTCGATAAATGGCTGTTCACCATTGTTCTACTGCACAATTAATCAGAGCAGCGCTTCAGCCGTCAGGTTTCCTGTACAAGTCAGCCTTGTGGGCCCCTGCAGGAAGACGTTCTCTACCACGGGACCATCGTGTAAATCAAACAATATCGTCAACATATCTCCACCGGAGGTGATCACCTCCACAGGAGAATCCATGCCTTTGAGCATCGAAGCAAAAAGAGCAGAAGCAACAGCTCCGGTGCCACAGGCCATGGTCTCATCCTCAACACCGCGTTCGTAGGTACGTACCTTGAGCCTGCCGTCTTCTAGTATTTTAACGAAATTGGCGTTTGCCCCTTGCGGTTCGAACTGTTCATGAAAACGAACTTTTCGACCCCATTTTTTAACCGGAACATCGTCTTCCTGGGTGAAAATGACAGCATGGGGTACGCCGGTATTGACATAGGTTACCGGTCGTTCCTCGTCACCAAGAGTTAAAGAGAGATCGAGGCGAAAATCAAAGGGTGGGGGCATTTTCACCCGGACAATCTCATCCTCCTCGCAAATTTCCGCCTCAACAATGCCAGCCAAGGTTTCAAGCTTCATTTTTTTGCCGGCAATTTTATGTCGAAAGGCAAAACGTGCCGTACATCTCGCTCCGTTACCGCACATCTCGGCAACCGAGCCATCGGCGTTATAAAAATTCCAGCCAAAATCGGCTTTTGTTGATTCTTCTATGAAAATCAGACCGTCAGCCCCGACAGAAAACATCCGTCGACATATTTTGCGGGCAAGGTCCGGCTGTTCATCACGGGGAATACCTGCAGTTCGGTTGTCAATAATCACAAAATCGTTGCCCGTTCCACTCATCTTTTCAAAGGCGATGGGAAAGGTGATTGCCATCTATAAAGCTCCTTATATTTTTCGCGGCACATGTGTGATGTGCTTTATTTTAACCCCGCTGAAAAGCGTGGGATTATTTACAAATGCATACCTGAGCCCGTTGATTTACGGCCTTTTCGCCCGACCTCCGCGTTATGTGAAAAAAATCATCCTCGAAATATCCACTCTATCTCTCCGGTTATTTTTTCCACATGCCTTGATATCGACCGAAAATTCTCATAACTCAA
>WTAT01000186.1 GCA_013139415.1 Desulforhopalus sp. | reverse complement strand
CCGGGTACCCAGCCACTGACTTCATCGACAACCGGGTCAGATCCTTTGCAAGCGTCATCCACCCGGATGATCAACAGAGGGTTGATGATGAAGTCCAGGTATCGCTTGCCGGGGAAAGATATTACTCTATGGAGTATCGCATTGTACGTGCCAACGACGAGATTCGGTGGGTTCACGAACGCGGCCGGTTGGTGGATGTTCATGAAGGGCGCAGTCAGTATATCTATGGGAGTATTTTTGACATTACCGAACGCAAGCATACAAAAGACGAATTGCTCATACTTTCCGCTGCGGTCAAACAGAGCCCTGCCTCAATAGTGATTACCGATCTTGAGGGAACTATTGAATACGTCAATCCCAGATTCTGTGAAATTTCAGGGTATAGCGCCGAAGAGGCTATCGGACAGAAGCCTAATATCCTCAAGTCCGGCCAGATGAAGCCGGAAATATACCATGAACTCTGGCAGACTATTTCCGCCGGCAGGGAATGGCGTGGCGAAATAATCAATAAAAAGAAGAGTGGTCAACTCTATTGGGAAGATGTCTCCATCTCCCCTGTCAAATCCCTAGATGGACGGATCGTTAATTATCTGGGCGTAAAAGAGGATATAACCAGACGAAAACGCATGGAAGAAAGCCACCGGGCAAGCGAAGAGCGTTTCCGCGGATATTTCGAAAACAGCCAGGTAGGCATTGCGGTTACCTCTCCGGGCAAAGGTTGGATCGAGGTCAATGAACAGCTGCTAAAGATGTTAGGCTACAGCCTGGACGAATTGCAGCAGATGAGCTGGGCAGATTACACCCATCCGGATGATCTTGAAACGGAATTAAGACATTATGAACAGATGCTTGCCGGCAGAATTGACAATTACACGATGGATAAGCGTTTCATTCGTAAAGGAGGTGAAATCCTTTACACCAATTTGACAGTTTCCTGCCTGCGAGGTGAATCAGGAGAAGTCGTCAATATACTTACCTCACTCCTGGATATTTCCGATCGTATAAAAATGGAAATCGATTTGCAGGATCAGGTCGAGGAGCTGGACGAGGCGCAATCGGCCATGCTGAACATGATGGAAGATCTGGATGAAGAGAAAGAGAAGGCAGAGGCTGCTACTAGAGCCAAATCCGACTTCCTTGCCAACATGAGCCACGAAATTCGTACACCAATGAACGCCGTCATTGGGATGACTCATCTGGCCCTGCAGACAGAACTCAATTCCAAGCAGCGTAACTATCTCACCAAAACCGATACCTCGGCCAAGGCGTTGTTGCGAATTATCAACGATATTCTCGATTTTTCAAAGATTGAAGCGGGCAGACTGGACATCGAGAAGACAGAATTTCACCTGGATGATGTAATCGATAATTTGGCAAACCTGTTGACTGTCCAGGTAGAAGAGAAGGGGCTGGAACTCCTGTTTCATACAGAACAGGATGTTCCCACAAACCTCGTCGGTGATCCGCTTCGGCTGGGGCAGATACTTCTCAATATGGCAGGTAACGCCGTCAAGTTTACAGCACAAGGCGAAATCGTAGTTTCTGTAGAGGTATTAGAACTTGAGAAAGATGGTGTCTTTCTCAAGTTCGAAGTCAGCGATACGGGTATAGGTATGAGCTGGGAACAGCAACAGAAACTGTTTCAACCTTTTTCCCAGGCGGATACATCAACCACTAGAAAATTTGGTGGTACCGGCCTTGGGCTTGCAATTTGTAAAAAATTAGCAGAGCTGATGGAGGGAGAGATTGGGGTTGAAAGTGAGCCTGGCAAGGGCAGTACTTTCTGGTTTACAGCTCGATTAGGCCTGCACAACCATGCCAGGGCCCCGGTAAAACGTTTAGTTGACGATTTTCGTGAGATGCGGGTTCTTGTTGTCGATGACAACAAAACCTCAAGGGTAATACTTACTGAGGCACTGTCGAGTATGGGGTGTAAACCTGACACGGTTTCGTCTGGTCAGGAGGCCATAGAGAAGCTACAAGCCGCTTCTCCGGATGACCCGTTTGAGCTCGTGTTAATGGATTGGAAAATGCCAGGTATGGACGGCATTGAGGCGACCCGAAGGATCAAAAACAACAAAGAACTGGCTGAGGTTCCCACCGTCATCATGGTTACCGCATATGGCCGGGAAGAGATAATGCGTCAGGCTGAAAGCGTGGGAATGGCCGGTTTTCTGGTCAAGCCGGTAAATCAGAGCGTATTGTTCAACACCATTATGGAAGTCTTCGGTCGGGATGTGGAAAAAAGCCGGCATGATGACCTCATGATTGCAAGCAGACATGAGGGGCTGGAAGCTATCCGGGGGGCCAGGGTATTATTGGTTGAAGATAACGAAATAAACCAGGAAGTGGCGCTTGAACTTCTCCAGGAGGGTGGTCTGATTGTAACCATTGCCAATAACGGTAAAGAGGCGCTGGAATATGCAAGGAAGGAAAAGTTTGATCTTATCCTGATGGACATACAGATGCCGGAGATGGACGGATTTGAGGCGACTTCCGAGATTCATAAAATCGATCGCTGCAAAGAATGGCCCATCATTGCCATGACTGCTCATGCTATGGCAGGCGATAGGGAGAAAAGCCTCAAGGCCGGCATGGTTGACCATATTAATAAGCCTATTGATCCGGAACAGCTTAATAGAACTCTCATCCACTGGATAAAGCCGGAAAAGAGAGATGTAACAGGAGATACTGAAACTGAGCGTTCACCTGTCTCTGCAACACCAACAGCCCTGCTTTCTATTGAGAACTTACCCGGTCTGAACATCTCCGAGAGCCTCAAGAGGCTGGCCGGCAATGAAGCCCTGTATATTAAGCTTCTCCATAAATTTTCATCAGAACACAGCAATGTGGTTCAACAGATCAGATCCGCCATGGAAGGTGGTGACGAGCAAGAAGCAATCCGCCAGGCCCACACGATGAAAAGCGTTGGCGGGAATCTTGGTGCTGACGAATTCTCAAAGACAGCGGGTAGTATTGAACATGCACTCAAAGCCGGTGAATACGAGAAACTCAACGAACTCCTGAGTCAGCTGGCAGTATCGGTGGAGCTGGTGTTTTCTTCGATTCGGCAAATTCCTGAGACTTTTCCAAAACAGACTGAAAATGGTGGTACGTTTGACCAAGAGCAGGCTGCCAATCTTATTCGTGAACTTCATTTTCTTTTGAAAGATGATTTCTCTGCTGCAAGGGACCGGATGGAGGACATGGAGCAACAGCTGAAAAATTCTGGTGCAGAGGCTGAAATACCAAAGTTACTGAAGGCGATGGACGAATTTGACGGCGATATGGCGATCGCACAGATTGAACGAATTGCAGAGATACTGGAAATCAACCTGGAGGAATGAAAGAGGTCACTCTCTTTGAGCGCCTAACCCGATTTACGCATTACACCGGTAGAGTCATAAATAACGCTAATCCTCCTGCGGACAGAGGAGAAAAGGATGCACGAAACAAAGAAACAACGTGTACTGATCGTTGACGATTCCACAGATAATATCCAGGTACTGATGGAACTGCTCAAGGACGAATACAAGATCATTGCCGCGACCAACGGAGAGAAGGCTCTTGTACTCGCAGAACAGCAGCCGAGGCCGGATATCATCCTGCTCGATATCATGATGCCGGGTATTGACGGGTACGAGGTATGTCGCCGTCTGAAAGCTCAAGAGGAAACCCGTTCAATACCGGTAATATTCATAACCGCTATGACCAGCAATGAGGATGAATATAAAGGACTTGAGTTGGGAGCGGCTGACTACCTGACAAAGCCGATCATTCCCAATTTGACCAAGGTGCGAATCCGTAATCACCTGAAATTAAAACAATACCAGGAAAATCTCGAAGAACTGGTCCGGCAAAGGACGAAGAGACTGCAACTGACCCAATCGGTGATGATCGAAAGTCTGGGGACCCTTGCGGAATATCGCAACCCTGAAACCGGAGGACATATCAAGCGTACCCAGAATTATGTCAAGGCACTGGCAAACCACCTTCAAAAGCACCCTCGTTTTCAGGAAGAGTTGACGAGTGAAGTGATTGAACTTCTCTATGTTTCTGCTCCATTGCATGATATTGGCAAAGTTGGAGTTGCCGACTCCATTCTTCTCAAACCGGGGAAACTCTCTGATGAAGAATTTGCACAAATGAAACTCCATGCACAATATGGTTATGAAATCTTGAAGAAAGCAGAAATTACCTTGGGGGCAGATTCTTTCATCCACTATGCAAAGGAGATAGCCTACTGCCACCATGAGAAATGGGAAGGCAGCGGTTACCCGCGCGGCCTGTCGGGCGATGACATACCTATGTCTGGCCGCCTGATGGCCCTTGCAGACGTCTATGACGCCCATATCAGCAAACGGGTCTATAAGCCACCGTTCCCTCATGAGGAGGCAGTAGCTATAATTACCAAGGGTAAAGGAAGCCATTTTGACCCGGATATGGTGGAGGCCTTTTTGGAAATCGAGTCAACTTTCCACAACATCGCTCTGCTCTATGCTGATTTTGATGAAGAACGGGAGGCGCTTGGAGGGACTGCGACAGCAACTCAGGCTAGTCAAAGGGACACAATACGACATATTCTTGTAGTGGATGACAATGAGATCAACCTGGAAGTGATGAATACCCAATTACAACATTTAGGTTTTAGCGTGGATCTCGCAGCAAATGGTCAGCTGGCTTTGGAAAGCTTTCGGCAGAATCAGTACGACCTCATCCTGACAGATCTCGACATGCCGGTCATGGATGGATACGAACTGGTGGAGGCAATCAGAAAATTGAACCCGATCATACCTATTGTCGCCATCACTGCCAGTGACTTCGACCTGACAAAGGAGAAAGCACTCAAGTTAGGCTTCAGCGATTACCTGCTGAAACCACTAGATGACAGGAGGATCAAGGCTTTTATAGAGAAGCTGAACGGTAGGTGAAGTGTTTGCAAAATATCTCTCCGAAATAGGGGCTGCACTCAGAGGCGCTTTGCCAGTTCTGCCCAGTTCTTATCCTGTTCAAAAAGTATCCACACGAATACCGATCGAAGTACTCAGGTATGAATAAGGAAATATTGCTATCGGCTATATTCGATTTTGCAGGATATGACGCATTTATCATTCTCCCTGGCTAATTAAAAGATAGAGCAATACTGAAACGGTTAAGATTGCCAGATCGAACTTGTTACTCATCAGGCTGACATATGATCAAAAGTACATGTACTTAACCCATCAATATAAAAGAAAAATTAGGATTAATTGTGCCATTGAATCTGTCTACCTATTAATATTCTAATAGTTTAGGCCATAGCTGTACCTTTCTGCTCAAATGGACCCACTGGTCCAAAATGGTATATTGGGGATGGTGTTGCATGATATAATGTTTTTTGGCGAAATGTACCTAATCGCAAAACACCCTAAAATCAATGACATGGGTGTTGGTCATCTTTTTTGGTGACGATCGGTGGCTTGACCGTCTGGCATTAAAGTCTATGGTGCTAATATCGTCTTACATACAAAAACGAGCATTTAGGCAAGGTAATATTAATATCATATAAAACGAACCCTGAGGACTTGCATAAACCTGTTTCATAGCTGGATGGAATGGAGAGATGTTTTCTCAACACTCCGAAATGAAACATTTTGGGCGTTGTGCCCAAATACCCTTGCAGCTAACACCCCACAAGGGGGTACTCTGTTCAGTGCCCCCTTGTGGGGCATAAGTGCCTCGAAGGTCTCTCTACGTTCGCTATCTGGAGGTTACTTTAAATTCCTAATTTCAAAACACTCTCCAGATTTCTTGTTTTTTATACCCCTCAGGTAAGCGATAGACTCCGAGGGGGTACTAAAAAGAGCACCCCTCGAGGGGGTATTGAACTGAATGACAGGCTTTCAGGAGTAAGGCACTAAACGGCTGGGATAGAAGTAGGAGGACATTATGCAACTATCAGAAAGACGTGTCGCTCTAGTGACCGGTGCCAACCGGGGCATCGGCTTTGAAATTGCAAAACAGCTGTCCGGCAAGGGACTCACGGTCATTATCGGCGCCCGTGATGAGCAGAAGGGATTAGAGGCGCAGAAACGGCTGGCTGATAAGGGGCTGGACGTTCATTTCACTCTCCTCGATGTCACCGATTCAACCTCTATTATGGCTGCTGTTGGCAGAGTTGAAGACACCTTCGGAAGACTGGACGCGTTGGTCAATAACGCCGGCATTATGATCGATACGGAGACCAGCGTCCTTGAATTGTCGCTCGACCTTCTTCAAAACACCCTGGAGACCAACGCCTTCGGCCCGCTCCTTTTGAGCCAAGGCTGCGTGCAGATCATGAGCAAGCATCAGTATGGCCGTATTGTAAATATCTCCAGTACGTTGGGCGCTCTGACCGACATCGTCAATCCGGAATCGGATTATACCGAGATGAAGTCGCCTGCCTATCGTTTGTCGAAAACCCTACTGAACGGAATCACCGCACTGCTGGCCAAGGAATTGCGCGAACGCAATATCCTGGTCAACGCCGTATGCCCCGGCTGGGTGCGAACGGACCTGGGCGGTCCACAAGCCCCCGTTTCTCCCGAGCAGGCTGCAGAGACCCCGGTGTGGCTGGCAACCCTGCCTGATGACGGCCCGACCGGTGGCTTTTTTCGAGAGCACCATCCTATGCCCTGGTAGGGAGAGCATGAAAGTTACCAAACTGTGAAGCCAGATATATTCCTGATGCAGATCATCTATGGATTTTGGATCACATGGAGGAGGTGCTGATTACTTTAGTGCCTTACCCCTCAAGGGGGCACTACACTGAGTACTCCTGAAAGTCTGTCATTCAGTTCAATACCCCCCTGAGGGGTACAAAAAACAAGAAATCTGGAGAGTGTATTGAAATTAGAAACTTAAAGATACCACCAAGGCACTTATCCCGGCTTATTTTCCCGTTTACCGGGGTTAGTACCTTGCCGCCGTTGGGGTTTTGTACCAGAAAATGCAAGCCAGCCCTGATGTCCGCC
>WTAT01000368.1 GCA_013139415.1 Desulforhopalus sp. | reverse complement strand
CATATTGGCCCCCTGTCATTTGATTCTCCTTTTGTCCTCGCGCCATTAGCCGGGTACACAGATCTTCCCTTCCGGCTTCTTTGTCGTAAATTCGGCGCCGGATATTGCGTCTCTGAAATGATAAGTTGTCATGGCCTTGTCTACCAACAAGCCAAGACCTTGAGGATGCTCGCCTCAATTCCGGAGGAAAGGCCTGTGGCCTTCCAGCTTTTTGGCTCAGACCCGGAAGTGATGGCGGACGCTGCCGAAATTATGGCATCCTACAACCCGGATATGCTTGACATCAATATGGGCTGTCCGGTTAGAAAAGTTACCAAGAGAGGGGCAGGATCGGCATTGATGACAGATCCAAATCTGGCTAAGTCCATTCTGACCAAGATAGTATCGAGAGTGTCTCTCCCAGTTACTGTGAAAATCAGATCAGGAAAAGACAGTAACTCAATCAACGCCCCTGCTTTCGCCAAAATGATTGAAGACACTGGCGTTTCCGCCATTACGGTTCACGCCAGGACCTGGTCACAGGGGTTTTCCGGTCACATCAATAAAGAGATCATTGCTCAAGTAAAAGAAGCAGTAACCATTCCGGTAGTCGGAAATGGTGATGTTTTTTCCTGCTCTGAAGGTCGGCAGATGATGGACGCAACCGGTTGCGATGGGGTAATGATAGGGCGCGGAGCACTCGGTAACCCATGGATTTTTCAAGAAGCCGGGAGGCCGAACGAAGTGGCGGAGATTATGATCGGTGCCAGAACCCACCTGGCGTTAATAGAAAAACATCTGCCTGCAGAAAGAGTTCTAGGCTACATTAAAAACCATATATACCGTTACTTCAAAGGCCTACCCGGTAGCTCAGCTCTTCGTCAAAATATTTTCACCGCACCGAATTTAACCATCTTAAAACAACAGCTAGAGCAATTCTGTCGCTAGAGAAATTCTGTCGCTGGCTTTTCCTGTTTATGCTCTCAGCCTTTTGATTTGCTTTAAGAGCAATTTACTCTCCTCTTTCATTTTCTCAGACGACGTTTCTGAGCGTAGAGCATTTTTGAAATTATGTTCGGCCTGTTTCAATTTACCTTCATGGAGGTAGTACTGTCCGAGATAGAAACTTGAACTTCCTCCCTGCTTCTGGTCGGAGGCAATTTGTCCTAATTCAAAATATACTTTAGAGTATTCAGGCAGTTCATAACTTACCGTCTGGAAATAATTTTCTGCTTCACTGCTCCGACCAGTTCTGTAAAGTAATTTGGCCAAGGTAACAGTGGCATACATGTCTGAACTATCTGTCGCCAAGGCCTTCCTGAGAGTTCTTTCGGCTACCTCAAATTGCCCGCCGGCAAATTCAATAGTACCCCTGTCAACTTTTAGAATATTTTTATGCGGAAAATGAATGATGACTTTTTCGAGATGGGCCAAACTTTTACTGATGTCATTTTCATTTTTTGCAACTTGAGCCAAACCATAATATGCCATCACCTTCATAAATTCATTAGACCTGTTATCCGCGATTATACTGGCAAGAAATACCTTGAAATCATTGGAATCTTTTGTTTTTGCGAGAACGCGGTACTTAAAGCGGATGAACTCGAAGTCATCTGTTGTTTTTGTTGTCTCCTTGAGATACGCCTCATCCATATCAATCAACGATTCTATGTAACGGAGACGTTCTTCAGGGTTTGGATGGGTAAGTAGATATTGAGGAGGTTTCTCGCTCCGGTAACGGGCTATTCGGCGCATTGCTTCCAGCATCTGGACCTGTCCTTCGGGATCCCGATGGAGTTCTTTTAACCAGCCATAGGCCATGAGGTCTGCTTCTTCCTCATGCTGCCGACTGAAATGCAGGTTAAAGCTTTGTCCTGTAGCAAGCGCTCCGGTTAAAAGAGCCGGGGTGGCAGCTCCACCAAAAGCCAACGCGGCCAAGGCCAAACCTACCGATGCAACGGATGTATACTTCCCTTTTTCTACTCTGGCGGCAAGATGACGCCTGACGATATGGCCGATCTCATGGGCCAAAACAGAAACCAGTTCGTCTTCGGAATCCATTTTCCCGATCAGTCCCGAGTGAAAAAAGATCAACCCTGACGGTGCGGCAAATGCGTTAAACTCCTTGTTGTCAATGACAAAGAAATGGTAATCAAAATATTGGAGCCCGGCTACTTCCAGAACTTCCTGTCCAAGTTTTGTTATATACTGGGTAATATCAGGGGCATCGATCAGGTCGAATGCAGATCTTATGGAGTAAAGCAATTTTTCCCCAAGCACCCGCTCCTCACTAATGGTAAATGCCAACGCCGGAGCCAAGGTGCAAAACTGAACTAACACACTTATAAGGAGCCAGACAAATACTTTCTTTTTTTTCATCACGTCTTCAACCATTGTACTGTTCTACGCAGTCCTTCTGCTGTAGAAATGACAGGTTCGTACCCCAGGTCTTTTTGGGCATTTTCTATTGAAAAATAGTGCGATTTTGCCAATTGTTCAGCAAGAAAGCGTGTCATTTTCGGCTCTTTTTTCAATCTTGTGATTTTGTATAGAGCCTCAAGGACAGCACCGAGCCGATACGCGACAGGAAAAGAGAGCGACGCCTTTACCTCGTCAATATTCATTGCAACAAACAACTCATTTATCCAATCCCAGAGATTTACCGGTTCCCCCTGACTGATAAAATAAGGTTTACCCGCAGCAGTTCCTTTCTCTGACAAGTTCTTTGCAGCAAGAATGTGGGCATGAGCAACATTATCAATATAAGAAATATCAACTAGATTGGAACCGTCTCCCACCCTTTTGAGTATTTTTTTGCTGCCACTTTCCAGAAGACGCGGTAGAAGATGTGGATCCCCCGGCCCCCAGATAAGGTGAGGACGGATGGCACAGGTTAAAAGGCTTGCGCAGTTGGCACCAAGTACGGTTCGTTCGGCCAAAACCTTACTTTTGGCATAATTGCAAAGATACTCGTCGGCATATGCCAGACTTTCATCTCCTCCTTCAATATCTATCCGGTTAAACACCACAGATGGGGTGGAAGTGTACACCAGCATGGGTACAGCATTTTTCCGGCAACTTGAAACAACGACTTCAGTACCTAACACATTAGTTGCATAGTATTCGTTCCATGATCCCCAGATACCTGCCAAAGCTGCAACATGGAATACAATATCAACACCTTCCGTAGCTTTGTCAATTAACCCGGCATCGGAGACATTACCAACAGTACACTCCGCACCAAGCAATTCTATATCCGGATACCGGTGCCGTCCAAGAACCATAGTTTTTACACCAAGTTCAAGAAGCCTTTTGACAACAGCTTTTCCTACAAATCCACCTCCGCCGGTAACCAGTGCTTTTTTTATCGACGGGGAGAGAGTTTCTTTTGTGCCCATAGTGCCAGTTTTTCGCGAAAAATTTTAGCGTTGTGCCTGATATCTACAGGAAAGTTTTTATGAACCAGGAAATGTTTAATTTCACGTGTAAGCTCAGACCGTCCTGCTCTTTCTCTTAGCTCTTTTATCAAACTTTTTTTGTTGATAGTTCTATCTTTTTTCGGCTCAACAATTATAACCGGTATTGTTGTATCCCCACCTTCACAGTCCCGAATGCCAACAAGTGCAGATCGGTATACATCAGGATGTTCATTAATAATCGCCTCACATGGAACTGAAAACAGGGTTCTGTTCTCCGTTACTACTCTATGGGCTCGCCTGCCACAGAACCAGAGGCGATGTTTCTGGTCGAGATAGCCGACATCACCCATGCGATGCCAGAAGGTGTCGCCGTCTTTTATTTTTGCC
>WTAT01000261.1 GCA_013139415.1 Desulforhopalus sp. | reverse complement strand
AATTTGCCGGATTGGCACGCTCGACTATCAGGAAGATTTTTTTCCCGGTAAACTGGAAAATAAGCCAGGATAAGTGCCTTGGGTGTAATTTAAAGTCCCTAGTTTTAAAACACTCTCCAGATTTCTTATTTTTTTGACCGGAAATCTGGAGTAAGGCACTAAATTTAGAAGGAAGAAAGGAGACCATTATGTCACGCAAACAACCTCCATTGCGTCCATATTTCGAAAAAATGGCCGATATTGGTGCAGCTCTCAGTGATGCTGATATCCAACGCTCACAGGAAAATATTGAGTTGGTCAGGGAGCAGGAACAAATTCTTGACAAAGAGGTGGAGCGAGTCAAAAACGCCGGCATCCCTGCAAAAAAAATCCATGACCGGGGGGGAATGACCATTTATGACCGTTTAGACTATCTGGTTGATGCGGGCACCTGGTCTCCACTCCATACCATCTACAACCCCCGGGACAATGAGGAAGGGTGCACAGGTGTTGTCAATGGAATCGGCAAGATATCCGGTAAATGGGCAGTGATCATCGGCTTTGACAACAAGGTCATGGCCGGTGCCTGGATAGCCGGCCAATCCGAGAATATCCTCATGGTCACGGATATGGCCAAGCGGCTCAATGTGCCCCTTGTCTGGTTGACAAACTGCAGTGGGGTGAAGCTGATGGAACAGGAGACCGTCTATGCCGGTCGACGTTCCAGCGGTACGCCGTTTTTCCGTCATGCAGACCTCAATCACCTGGGAGTTCCGATCCTTAATGCCATCTATGGCACCAATCCGGCCGGTGGCGGATACCAGGGGATCAGCCCAACCATCCTACTGGCTCATGAAGATGCCAATATTGCCGTTGGTGGTGCCGGCATTGTCGGTGGTATGAACCCGAAAGGACATTTCGATATCGAGGCGGCACATGCACTGATTGAGGCCACCAAAAATTTCAAGTCCAAGAGTCCAGGCAGGGTAGAGACCCATTTTGATCAAACCGCATACTTCCGCGAGGTCCATGATTCAGAGCGGGGGGTATTGGACGGCATCAAGGATTACATGAAAATGATGCCAGCCTATGATCCCATGATGTTCCGGGTTGCTGCACCGGCAGCGCCCAAGTTTCCCGCTGAGGACCTGAACAGAATTCTTCCGGTCAATCAGAAGCGCCAATATGATGCTACCCAGATTCTTGCGCGCCTCACCGACAACAGCGAGTTTATGGAATATCGACCAGGCTATGGCCCGGAGGTCTTTGCCGGAATTGCCAAGGTCGACGGTTTCCCGGTTGCCTTCATCGGCAACAACCAGGGATTTTATCCAGATTATCCCAAATACGCCGATGGTGCCTATTTCGGTGTTGGAGGTAAACATTACCGGGAGGGATTGATCAAACAGGGCGAGTTCGTCACCCTCTGTGGCCGCGACAACCTGCCGATCATCTGGCTGCAGGACACTTCCGGCATCGATGTCGGTGATCTGGCCGAAGAGGCCGAATTGCTCTCTCTTGGCCAGTCTCTGGTCTACTCGATCGAGCAGACTGAGCTGTCGATGATGTGCGTTGTCCTGCGCAAAGGTTCCGCTGCTGCCCATTACATCATGTGCGGCCCCCAGGCCAACAACAACAATGCCTTCACCCTTGGTACGCCGATGACCGAGATTTATGTCATGCACGGCGAGACCGCCGCAGCCGCCTCCTATGCCCGGCGACTGGTCAAGGAGGATGCGGCCGGCAACGATCTTGATCCGGTTCTGGATAAAATGAACCGGATGATCAAGGATTATCAGGATAAGTCACGTCCGGCGTTCTGTGCAATGAATGGATTAGTCGATGAAATCGTACCATTGACCGACTTGCGTAAGTATATCCAGGCCTTTGTCGGGGCAAACTATCAGAATCCACGATCAATCACCCCGGTCCATCAAATGCTCCTTCCCCGAACTATCAAGGGATAGCTGGAGCGAACCGGAAAATTATTAAGATACAAGGAGCTTTCAAAATGAATGAGCCCGTTGATTTACCGCCTTTCGGGGTCTGCGCTTACCTGCTGCCCGATCTCCGCGTTATGTGAAAAAAATAAGGGTATCTTGAATAATTAGAAATACAGGAGAAAAACAATGAATATACTGGTTTGTATCAAGCAGGTTCCTGACATGGAATCCAAATTCAAGGTTAATGGCGAAGGCAGCTGGTACGACAATGCTGATCTGGCCTGGCGGATGAACGAATATGACGAATATGCAGTCGAGCAGGCAGTGCAGCTCAAGGAGCAGACCGCTGGTGAGCTGACTGTGCTCTGCATCGGTCCTGACCGGGTGAAGGAGACGATGAAAAAGGCGCTGGCCATGGGATGTGACCGTGGCGTCCATGTAGCCGATGACGCGTTTTTCAAGAGAGATCCCTTCTCTATTGCCTCTATCATTGCCGAGTTTGCGGGGGACAAGTCCTTTGACATGATTTTCACCGGGATGCAGTCGCAGGACCGGGGAAGCGCTCAGGTTGGCGTGCTTGCCGCCGAGATACTTGAGGTGCCCAGTATCACCACCATCGTCAGCTTTGCCTTTGATAATGGGACAATCACTGTGAAACGAGAGCTGGAAGGTGGCGTGAAGGCTATGGTCAAGGCGCCGGTTCCTGCGCTTGTGACCTGTCAGCTTGGACTCAACACCCCGCGCTATCCGACCCTGCCCAATATCATGAAGGCCAAGAAGAAGGAACTGCTCTCTATTCCAGTCGCTGATCTCTTGAGCGTCTCGGCTCATCAGGAGACGACATTGCTGTACTTCCCGGAGAAAAAGGGTGGGGGGCTTGTTCTGGAGGGAGATGCGGGCGAGTTGGCCGACAAATTAATTACTATTCTGAAAGAAAAAACCGCCGTTCTGGCTTAAGGAGCATCCTATGAAGACACTACTTGTAGCGGAATACAGAGAAGGGAAGCTCCAGGGCAGCATAAACGAGCTGATGGCCTTTGCCGGGAAGGTAGGCGGCGAGAGTAGCATGTTCCTAATCGGCAGAGAGACTGATCTGCCGAAGTTTGAGGGGACCTTGTATCTTGCCGATATTGACACCTGCGGTGAATATAACCCAGACGTGCATAAGCAGCTGCTGCTGGACACGATTGCCACGGTCAAGCCGGATATGGTGGTTTTCAGCCATTCGTCCTACGGCTGGGATCTGGCTCCGAGGCTGGCCTTTGCCTTGAAGGCAGCCCAGGTATCCGAGGTGGTGGATATCGTTGATGGCGTGCCCGTTGCACCGGTCTGCAACTCAAAATTACGCCGGAAGGTCGCCTCAAAGACAGCTGTCACGGTCTTGACCCTGCAAGCCGGAGCCTTCAACCTGACAGACGAGCCCACGGCCAATCCGATCATTGAAAAAATCAGCACCAATGCCACCGGAAAGTTGGAATTCTGCGGCTATGAGCAGGCTGAGCAAGGCGGGATTGACCTGACCAAGGAGCAGGTGATTGTCAGCGCCGGCCGCGGCATCGGTAAACCGGAGAACATAGCAATTATTGCCAACCTGGCCAAGGCACTGAAAGGGGAATATGGTGCCAGTCGTCCGGTAGTTGACTCTGAATGGGCCGACCATAACCGCCAGGTCGGGACCACCGGCCAGACCGTTTCACCGAAGTTGTACGTGGCCTGCGGCATCTCCGGCGCGATTCAACATCTGGCCGGGATGAAGAAATCCGAATTTGTTGTCGCGATCAATACCGACAAGGATGCACCGATAGGCGAGGTGGCGGATGTCCTGGTTGTCGCCGACCTGAAACAGTTCGTCCCTCTCCTGGCTGAAAAAATCCAGGCCTTGTAAGAGTAATAGCGTCACAATAGTTTTTCATATACGAGAGGTAAGATTTTTCTATCATTTCGGTGTACGGGGTACGTCGTAATGATAGAAAAATTGCCTCGCTCTAGAGATGCTATGCTCTTGGGTTGCAAAGAAGCAGATAGAAGAGTTCTACCACACCATTAACAGTGATCTTCATGTACTTGCATCTCGCATCGATCTTTCTTTGAGCAGACATCGCAGGGTGACCCCACCGTTTTTTCGTTAAACTCCGGTCCTATGCCAATAAGACAGCTAAGAGATTTAAAAGGCAGGAGAATACCATTTCCTCCACTCGTCACACCAATCCTGTCCATGGGAACAAAGACACAAAGGTTGTCTTGATCGTCCAGCTCCCAGCCGTGCACGGAACCGGGGCTGAGAAATGGCCCTATTCCCCAGTTCAGTTCCCGGGCTTTTTCTTCAACTACCTTGTTGATCTGCTGCCTGGTCTTCTCAAGCACAGCCAGGCCGATAAGATCATAAAGATAGGCGTCCATGAATCGCTTTTCCTTCGACGCCAGCCCTGCTTCCCTCTCTAGTTCATCTCCGGCTGTAAAAACCCCAACCAGGCCATACTTTGCGGTGGCCATGAATCTGCCGGCAAAGCCAAGACGTAGAACTCCCGCCTCCCCACCGTCGAATGGTTTGAGCTTAACCATATCCTTTGTGACCTGGCCCACCTCAAGCCAGCGAACAACGGCACGGGGACACCAGTTTCCCTGAACTTTTGCCAGTATGTTGTCAGCCATCTGAAGGATTTTTTCTCGATTGGAGCTGGTTTTAATGCTGTCGGCAAGATCCTCCGGGAAAATCTTGATCTCTAATCT
>WTAT01000143.1 GCA_013139415.1 Desulforhopalus sp. | reverse complement strand
GCAACCTTACTTATCGAAATGGCTGGAACCAGGAAAAAGAAAAAAGCCACACACTCTTCGCAACTTGAACTCTTTGATATGGCAGCGTAACCATGACAACATAGTGAAATAAGAAAAATAGATATCTTGTCGTGTAATTGTTTGAAAAATCAATCTGAAAACTACACAGAACCTATTTGACGACAAAAGCTCAAAAGGTTAACCCCGCACAAACAGATTGAAAGTATCGAATAATCGCTTGAGGATAAAAAATTAACCGTATTGCGGATAGGAAATAAGTGTTACTCGGCCAAATTTGGATACTTTTCAACACCCTTTTTATGAGTGGGAAAATATTGTTATCAGTATCGCACGATTTGCACTCTCCTAGAGGGAACGGATGATAATGAAACTTTACCATTTATTTATGTAGCTGAAATTTCTACCCAATCAAAACCCAGATATTTTGGCACAAAATGTGCGAACAAGACCTGGATTTTACCAACATTCTCAACAGCCAGTTCTGGGAAAACAAGAAAACAACACCCGAGGATAAATACGTGAACAACGCACAACTCCGTGGAAGGTCAATTAATATTATGAAAAATAATCTCCTGTTTTTTTTATTTCTACTCCTTATCATCCCGGCAATTTCAATTGGTGCTGAGATGCGCACTATAGAAGTAGAGTTTTCCTTTTCCGACCCAGACAATTCTTCAAAACAGCTCCTCGGCTACCGATTATACAAGGAAGCAGAACAAGTCTGTGAAACAAATGATCCCAGTGCATCCAGAGTAGACTGCGAACTTCTTACCGAGGACGGCACATTTGATTTCACCCTCACAGCCCACTACTCGGATAATTCAGAAAGTCCGCCATCCCCTTCTTTTCCATTTACCATAGTCTCAACAACGCCCCCACCCTCCTCAGAGCCACCAATTGCGGTGTTATCTTCTTCAACTACCGTCGGCAATGCCCCGCTGGCCGTGTCCTTTACTGGGACGTCTTCTACAACCACCAATACATCGATAGTGAGTTACAGCTGGACATTCGGAGACGGTAGCCAGTCTACTGGAGAAACAACATTCCATACCTTCATGACTGCGGGAACATATTATACCGAACTTACCGTTTTAGACAGCGAAGGGCTGTCTGATAACGTGACTACTCCCATTATCGTTCTTGAAACCGCCCCCGCCAACGAAACACCCAACGCAATTATTTCAACCAGCCAAGCCCAGGTAGACGCACCCTTCTCCTTGGACGCCTCGCAATCCTCCGACCCCGACGGCTCTATTGTTTTTTACAGTTGGGACTTTGGAGACGGGACAACTGGTAGCGGTCAGACTATTCAGCACACCTATACTCGTGCTTCGACTTACACTGTCTCCCTGCAAGTTACCGATGATAAAGGTGCGACGGCCACAGCCACCAGTGAGGTTGTCTGCAGTACCACTCCTAACAATGCCTTCAATATTGAAATTGGCACAGTGAGCATTGATCACGAATGGGTCCAAGTGCTCTTTGAAAACACCTTCAGCCAACCCGTCGTCATTGCCAGCCCACCAAGTATAAACGGAACCGACCCAGCCGTTGTTCGTATTCGCAACATCGACCAAGAGGGTTTTGAAATCTGTATACAAGAATGGGATTACTTAGACCAAACCCACACACTGGAAACTGTCAGTTATCTCGTAATCGAAAAAGGTGCATATACCCTCGATGACGGAACCATGATAGAAGCTGGTAGTTTCACTGCTTCTACGTCCTTCCAGCAGGTTGATCTGCAACAAACCTATAATGTCACCCCGGTGATTCTGACCCAGGTCATGACAAAAAATGAAACCGATGCTGTCACAAGCAGACTTTCCAATATCAATCAAATTTCTTTCAACCACAAGATACAAGAACAAGAAACAACCAAGACTGACCATCCTGCTCTTGAAACCATCGGTTACATTGCGGGGGAACCCGGCCAAGGTGAAGTTTTCGGCATTTTATACGAGATCGGCAACACCACTAACAGCGTTACCCACGACTGGTTCGACCTCACCTTCGAAACTGATTTTCCGGACCTGCCATTCTTTTTTGCTGACATGCAGACCTCCGATGGTGGCGACACCGCAGCACTACGCACCCAAAACATGTCGCAGACCGCTTCCCAGATAATGGTCGAAGAAGAGCAATCTTTAGATTCCGAAACGCGTCACACGACAGAAATTGTGGGTTACTTTACCATCGGAGCCGCTACTGAATAAAGCAACAGAACTGTTATCAGGCTAAAAGATTGAAGACCTCAACTCAAAGACAGCAGGCTTCTAAGGGACAGAAAGAGGACTTTAAAACGCATCAACCAGGTTGACCACCCGGTTGATGTGAATGTTTTTATAAATTCCGAATCAAACTCATTCGCAAGAATGCCTTACCAAAATTTAACTTTAAAAAACGATTTGTTGCTTGGGAAATATGATTCCTGGCAAGGTATCGTCTACGTGAAAAAAACCGTTCAATTACCTCGAAGAATACAGTCGGCACTACAAAACCGCTGAGGTCAATCATGTCTGCAGCTGTATTATAGGTTGCCATGCCTATCTGGATCACATACCGAAATACAGCATTCATTCACTGTAAAACCTTCCGCACTATTTCGAAAGAACCTCTATTTTCTATCTTTCGAAGAATTTTTAGAACTTCTTGAGGGGTGACTGAATCAACAGCTTTATTACCTAGAGATCCGAAAACATCATTTCAAAGGGTGCCCAAAACAGTAAGAGCATGATCGTGACTCCAACTGCTCTTTTGCTGCTTAACCCACTCTTAAACTATATATTGAAATGATTTTGTGCGAACATCCTTTTTTTTATTTTCTTTGGCGATGTTTTTATTTTTAATTTCACGCCTCACCTGAGCTGGGGTAATCCCTTGCTTCACAAAGTGCCTTGCTACCTGATGTTCTATGCGGGCCTGCATTAAAGATGACTTGGGGTAACGGCAAACAATTTACATGCCGTTCTTTCCAGCGATCTTAAATCCATACAACCATCGCTTAACTCCTGTGGAGGTATTTTCGAAAAACAGCCCCTCTCCATCAGATAGACGACATTGACCTTTTGAATTACGAATGTCTAACACTGTAAGTTTGGGCATAATACTCTCCACTAGGGTGTATTTTGTTGATCAGTTCAAGATCAATTATAAATACTCCCCCCAAATACACCCTTTTGACAACGGATTTCTTTGGACTACCTTGGACGGCAATGGAACAAATAGACAACAAAAAACCCGCAAACCTTTTCAGGTTGCGGGTTTAAAAGACTTTGCGGGAAGTCTTTGTACAAAAAGATGGTGCCGAAGGTCGGAGTCGAACCGACACGGGTCTCCCCACACGCCCCTCAAGCGTGCGCGTCTACCAATTCCACCACTCCGGCACACATTTATATTATTCTTTTGTTGTCTCTTCTACAGCTTTTTCTTCCTCTGCAGGTGTCTCCATGACCATATCTTCTTTGGCCATCGGCTGGGCAACCTCAACCTGTTCTGTCGGCTGGCTGACACTTATCTCACTCATCACGGAAGAATTACTTGTCTGTGATGAAATATACGCTAACGTAACAGAAGTCAACATAAAAATGACTGCTACTGCAGTTGTTATTTTATTAAGCAGCGGCAATGGCCCTTCCGTACCAAACAGAGACTGGCTAGATCCACCAAATGTAGCACCGATATCTGCACCTTTACCATGCTGGAGCAGAACTATGCCCACCAGAAAGAGACAGACGACAACGTGTGCAATTGTAAGTAGAGTATCCATGCAATAACAGAATTAAGGTTTATTGAAAATTAATTATTCGCCCAAATGACTTAGCATCAAGGGCAGCGCCACCAACCAACGCACCGTCAATATCTGATTGTGCCATAAGCTCGTCGACATTGGTAGGCTTAACCGAGCCACCATACAATATTCGTGTTTGCTCGGCAATGTTTTTTTCATAAATTTGTTCCAGGACTCCCCTGATGAAGGCATGAGTTTCCTGAGCCTGTTCGTTACTTGCAGTTTTACCGGTACCTATGGCCCAAACCGGTTCATAGGCAATGACGACTTTAGCCATATCTACCGCAGCCACATCGGCCAATCCTTTTTTTATTTGCTCATAGAGGACTGCAAAGGCTCGTCCAGCCTCCCGTTCCTCAAGAGTCTCGCCAATACAAAGAATCATCATCAGACCAAAAGAAAGACCCCCTTTGAGACGTCTATTGACCAGCTCATCCGTCTCCCCAAAAATCTGTCGTCGCTCGGAGTGCCCGACAATGGCAGCACTCCCCCCGGCATCCTTTAGCATTACCGGAGAAATCTCTCCGGTAAACGCCCCTTTCTCCTCCCAACAGACGTTTTGGGAGCCAACTATGATCGGGCTATCTTTCAGAATATGTGAGACCTCACTCAATATAGTATAGGGAGGAGCCAACAACACTTCCCTGTCAGGGAAATCGGTGCAGGCTCTGGATACATCAACTGCCAGCTGGCATCCATCGACAACTGTTGTATGCATTTTCCAATTACCGGCCATTAACGCTTTTCGTTTACCCATCGATGTCTCCTGATTTTTTCTCTGCGGTTATAATATGATGCTCAGGCAAGGGCAGCTACGCCTGGAAGCATTTTCCCTTCCATCAATTCAAGAAAAGCGCCTCCACCAGTAGACATATAAGAAATATTTCTTTCTTCACCTGATTTTTTGACAGCAGCATTGGAATCACCGCCGCCGACAATAGACAGAGCGTGAGCTGAAGCCACACTCTGACATAGAGCCATCGTTCCCCTGGCAAAAGCATCCATCTCAAACGCCCCCATGGGACCGTTCCAGATAATTGTTTTCGCGTCCTCAAGTGCTTCATTAAAAAGAATGGTGGATGCCGGGCCAATATCAAGGGCCATCCAACCGGAAGGAATATCCCTAAAGGTAACATTTTTGGTTACTGCATCAGCTGCAAAAGTTTCTGCCACCACAAAGTCAACGGGCAGATAAAGTTTGACACCCTTGGCTTCAGCAGCATCGATAAACAACCTGGCCTTTTCTAATAAGTCATCCTCAACCTTGGAAGCTCCGACATCAACACCTGTACTTTTCAAAAAGGTGTTGGCCATAGCTCCTCCGATAATCATGCGGTCAACCTTATCCAGCATGTTCTCAAGAGCGCCAAGCTTGGATGAGACCTTGGCCCCACCAACTATAGCAAGTAAAGGCCTTACTGGCTCGTCCATGGATTTATGGAAGTAGTCCATCTCCGTTTTCAACAGAAAGCCTGCGGCCTTTTCCGCTACCAAATCTGCAACCCCTACTACAGAAGCATGGGCCCGGTGTGAAACCGCAAAGGCATCATTAATATAGACGTCGGCAAGTTCCGCCAACTGCTCTGAGAAGGTCGGATCATTATCAGTTTCTTCTTTATGAAACCTTAAATTTTCTAATAGGACAATCTCACCCTCGGTCATTTTTCCCACGAGGACTTCCACTTCTTTACCCACACAGTCAGGCGCCAATGCCACCTTCACCCCAAGAAGTGTTTCAAGATGTGTAGCCACCGGTGCCAGGCTGAACTCTTCAACACGTTTTCCTTTTGGTCGCCCCATGTGGGAACAGATGATCAAACGACCTTTCTCCTGCAAGATGTGCCTGATGGTCGGAAGTACCATCCGGATCCGAATATCATCGGTTATTTGTTTCTGATCATCCATCGGCACATTAAAGTCAGCGCGAAGCAGAACCCGCTTTGCTCTTAAATGAAGATCCTGGATAGATTTCATTTCACGTCCTCTGTATTATTTTTAGTGCCTTACTCCTGAAAGCCTGTCAAAATAAACAAGAAATCTGGAGAGTGTATTAAAATTAGAAACTTAAAGATACCACCAAGGCACTTATACCCCTCAAGGGGGCACTGGACTGAGTCCCGGCTTATTTTCCCGTTTACCGGGGTTACATTGTTTAGCTTACTACGACAAATTTTTTTTCAAAATCATTGCACTGTCGGGTGGGTCCGTATAGTAACCAGGCCTGGACCCCACGCGCAAAAAACCATGTTTTTCATAAAAATCCAAGGCAGTGCGGTTGTTGGATCGAACTTCCAGAAACAGACTGACAACTTTTCTTTTTTGTAACTCACAAACGAGGTGCTCAAACAGGGATCGCCCAATTCCACGTCCCCTGTTCTCTTTTTTTACGGCGATTTTCAAGAGCTCTGCTTCAGGCCATATCACTCTGCAGGCACACCAGCCAAGTATTTGTGCATCTGCGGCCTCGGCTACATTTTGGATTGCCTGAGGTATCTCCAACTCCTGCGCAAGTGATACGACCGACCAGGGCGTAAGGGTTTTACGTTCAATATCCGTAACACCCCCAAGGTCAGCTTGCACCATTGATCGTATTGTAACCAAAACTCCTTAACCCCGTAGAAAAAAGAGGGATTCTTTGTAATACCCCCTTGAGGGGTATTAGCTCCTTCACGAAATGATCTTTTAAAAAGCAAAGATCATTTTTAAGTCACTAACCCCGGTAAACGGGAAATAAGCCGGGACTCAGTCCAGTGCCCCCTTGAGGGGTATAAGTGCCTTGGTGGTATATCCAAGTTATTAGCTTTGAAAGTACTTCCCTTTTTCTTGTTTTTTACACCCCTCGAGGGGGTACTGAAAAGAGCACCCCTCAATGGGGTACTAAAAAGAGCACCCCTCAATGGGGTATTGAACTGAATGACAGGAAATCTGGAGTAAGTCACTAAAACATCCCCTCGCTGACCTGGACGGTAAGATCCCCCAGCATATTGGTATAACTTCCCAGCTCGTTATCATACCAGCCATAGACAACAGCCTGGGTAACCGGCACGTTGAGGATAGGGTCAGCACCGGCAACCAGGCTTTCGGCCTTAGCCTTGGCAAGATTAACTTGAATATTCGCTGTCCGGGTATGGGTCTCAGTCCCTTCGATTACGGCAGCTGCCGCTGGCGAGCCCAAGATATCCGACGAAACATTTTGATTTTCGGAAAATAGAAGATAACTGTTATGGGCCGCATATTCTTTGTAGATTGTGTTTATATCGTTCCGTTTCATCGGGCTATCGAGATCATCCTGCAGGTTAAGTACCAAAATGATGAGCGAACCAGAGGACGTCGGAATGCGTACCGACTCAGCCATAAATCCAATAGAGGCCATTTCCGGAATCACCAGCGACAAGGCCTTGGCAGCCCCAGTGGTGGTGAGGATAATATTATTAAGAATAGAGCGGTTCTTCCTCATATCAATGGCCCCGGCTTTTGGCAGCCTGTCCAGCACCTGCTGGCTTCCGGTTGCGGCATGGACGGTCACCATTGAGGCACTGAGGATCTTATCTGCACCCACCTTTTCCATAAGTGGTTTAATCAGGTAGGAAAGACAGGTGGTCGTACAGGAGGCTGCGGAAATCAGAGAATGTTGACTCGGGTCGTACATTTCCTCATTGATGCCCATTACCGTAGTTATGGCATCTTCCGGCATGTCCAACCCTTTTGACTTTATCTTGAAAGGTGCAGAAAGAATCACCTTTTCAGCCCCGGCCTGCATGTGCCCCCTGAGAGCCCCCTGTTTTGCATCTGCATCCGTAGTGGGATCAGTAAAGACACCCGTGGTATCAACCACTAACCTAGCACCTTTTTCCTGCCAAGCGATATCACCCGGATTTCTAGACGTGCGCAATATGGTGACCGGAACTCCGTTCACCATCATTGTTCCTTTTTCTTCGTTCAGTTCTTCAATTACCCGGGGAGATTTATGACCATGTAAATAGGTACCTAAACGCCCATAGGTTGAATCCCTTTCCAGCATCGCTGCGAGATCCGCCAACCCACATCCCACTTCGCGACCTGTATTGGCGACAATTCCTGAAAAGTGCTTTCGTGAAACATGGTGCCAAAGTGAAAGTTTTCCAATTCTGCCCAAGCCGTTGATGCCTAATTTCATAGCTATACTCTCCCTATCTTAGTAGAATGGAATGCTCAAACTGCCTCTTTTAGTAACTCAGCTCGTTTGAGGATGGACGATTATTGAATATGTATTACGACGAAATGTCTACTGTATTTATGTAGCACTAACTCTACTGATACGCAACCTTAAGATGTGTTAACCTAGCCTATTTTTCATGCGATTTACTTCCCCTCTGGTGCAAGGCACCCTCGTTAAAAGAT
This sequence comes from Desulforhopalus sp., assembly GCA_013139415.1. GTDB lineage: Bacteria > Desulfobacterota > Desulfobulbia > Desulfobulbales > Desulfocapsaceae > Desulforhopalus_A. Next base: position 15,148 of record WTAT01000143.1, on the reverse strand, counting down.
ACAAACGTTTTCTGGCTGATGTACGAATGGAGAACGGCGAAATCATAACGGTTCACTGCCCCAATACCGGGACCATGCTATCCTGCTCAACCCCGGACAGCCCAGTCTGCCTTTCCAGGTCAGATAATCCGAAACGAAAATACCCCTTCACCCTGGAAATGGTGAAGGATAATTCGACCTGGGTGGGAGTCAATACCGCTCGCACCAATAAACTGGTAGTGGAGGCCATTGAAAATGGACAGATCGCAGAGTTTCTGGATATCAAGGCGATAAAGACCGAGATCAAGACTTCCGACCACACCCGGCTCGATCTGCTGGTTAGCCATGGCAACAGCTCAACGTATATAGAAGTAAAGAACTGCTCACTGGCAGTTGATGGATGTGCGATGTTTCCTGATGCGATTACAAAGAGAGGAACAAAACATCTCCACGAACTTACCCGACTCACCGCAGAAGGCATGAGAACCTGTATTTTTTTCCTTGTCCAGAGAATGGACGCAAACCAGTTTTCCCCGGCTTCACACATAGACTCGATCTATGATGATGCTTTACTGCAGGCAGCTGAAGCAGGAGTCATGGTGCTCGTTTATCAGGCTGAAGTCAGTCCAAAAGGAATAGATGTCGTGGGACCGCTACCTCACTCTCTGCTACGGGAAACATAAACTTCAACACCCCTCAAGGGGGTACTAAAAAGAGCACCCCTCAAGGGGGTATTGAACTGAATGACAGGCTTTCAAGAATAGGGGGGGGCACTAAAAGTCTTTATAAGTGATTCTGCCGGCAACCATGGACAAGACTGCTTTTCCCTGAAGCTTCCAACCATCGAAAGGAGAATTCTTTCCTTTTGAAAAACACTCCTCAGCAATGAAGGTGAATTTTCTTTCTGGATCGACAATGGTAATATCGGCGACAGCCCCTACATGCAAAGAGCCACCCGGAACGCCAAGTATTTTAGCGGGAGCACAGCTCATCAACTCGACAAGCCGGACCGGTTCGAAAACTTTCTCCCGAACAAGTGCCAGACCCAGCGGCAAGGAAGTCTCCAGCCCGGCAATACCGTTTGCTGCGAAATTGAATTCTACCTCTTTTTCCAAAATCGAATGGGGGGCATGATCAGTGGCAATCGCATCTAAGGTGCCATCCCGAAGTGCCCCTCGAACAGCCTGTCGATCACACTCAGTCCTAAGTGGTGGATTCATTTTGGCATTAGTATTGAAACCCAAAACTGCTTTTTCGGTGAGAGTAAAATAGTGGGGTGCTGTCTCTGCAGTTATTTTCACCCCCCTTGCCTTGGCATTGCGAAGCAGGGCAATTGATTGTTCTGTACTCACATGGGCGATATGTACTCTGGCACCGGTCAGTTCGGCCAAGGCGATTTCCCTTTGCACCATTATACTTTCCGCCGAAACAGGAATACCGCGCAATCCCATACGGGTAGAAAGTTTCCCTTCATTTATGCAGCCGCCTTTACTTAAAGAAAGCTCCTCCGAATGGGACATGATCAACATATCATGGGATGAAGCATACTCCATCGCCCTTCGCATGAGTTGGCTGTCGACAACCGGGAGCCCATCGTCGGTCAGGGCAACCGCACCAGCCAACTTCATTTCACCGTATTCGGCCAGTTTTTCCCCTTTACACTCCTTACTTATCGCGCCCACAGGATAGACCCGGGCAGCACAGGAAACACTTTTTTCACAGATATATTTCGTGAGGGCACCATTATCGTTTACCGGATTGGTATTCGGCATACAGGCGACTGCGGTAAAACCACCGGCAGCTGCCGCCTGGGTTCCGGACTCAATTGTTTCTTTATATTCTTCACCTGGCTCACGAAGATGGACATGCATATCGATCAGTCCGGGCAGCAACCACAATCCGGCCAGATCATAGACATCAGCGCCTGCGGAGTCGACAGATCCTGGTCTTACGACCAAACCATCACTGACCCAAATATCGACGATCTCATCTCGTTTTTGGAGCGGATCAATTACACGACCATTTTTAAGAACAATTACCTTACTCATCGACTCTCACCCTGCACCTCACTGCCCCCACTTCCACCAAGGACCAGATACAACAAAGCCATTCTCACCGCTACCCCATTTGTGACCTGATCAAGAATGACAGATCGCCTGCCGTCAGCAACATCGGGATTGAGTTCCACGCCTCTGTTTATGGGACCTGGATGCATGACAATTGCATCCTCTTTTGCCAGTTCCATGAGCTGTCGGCTAACACCATAGAAGCGGGAGTACTCACGCAAACTGGGGATAAGCGAGTCATTTTGACGCTCCAGCTGAATACGCAGAGTCATTACGACATCGGCATCTTTCACAGCCTCCCGAACGGAACTGCAAACGACCGCCCCCAGACTGGAGATATCTGCTGGCATAAAAGTTTGCGGACCGGCAAGACATACATTCGCTCCCATTCGGGTAAATCCAATGATATCCGATACAGCAACCCGGCTGTGCGCAATATCCCCGATAATTGCCAATTTTAATCCTTCAATTTTTCCTTTGTGCTCCATGACCGTCATCATGTCCAAAAGTGCCTGACTGGGATGTTCATGGGCCCCATCCCCCGCATTTATCACAGAAGCATCGATATGTTTAGCGAGGAGTTGAGGAGCTCCCGCACTCGAATGACGCATAATTATGACATCCGGGTTCATGGCCTGAATGTTCCGGGCGGTATCAACCAGAGTCTCACCTTTGGTCGCCGAGCTCGTTGAAGCGGAAATATTAAAAGTGTCCGCACTCATTCTTTTGGCTGCAATTTCAAACGAAAGGCGAGTTCTGGTCGATGGTTCAAAGAAAAGATTAACAATAGTTTTCCCACGAAGAGTAGGAACCTTCTTAATCGGCCTATTGGATATCTCCCGAAAAGATCGGGCTGTGGTTAGTATATGAGAGATATCCTCGACAGAGAACTGTTCGATTCCAAAAATATGCTTATGCTGAAATTGGTAATCCGGCTGCACGTTTTCCACCATCTTCAAATTCAGTCTAAATTTAGTGCCTTACTCCAGATTTCCTGTCACTCTTTTTAGTACCCCCTTGAGGGGTATAAAAAACAAGAAATCTGGAGAGTGTATCGAAATTAGAAACTTAAAGTGACCACCAAGGCATTTATACCCCTCAAGGGGGCACTGGACTGAGTCCTGGCTTATTTTCCCGTTTACCGGGGTTAGTCTATTAAGTTGGCCAATCTGCCTAATCTAATTGACGTAAAGCGCTCAATGGAAAAGAGCGGTTTGTCAATATCCCAGGACCAATAGAGAATAAATGCTTTCCCAAGAACATCCCTCTGGTCGACGAATCCCCAAAACCGACTATCATAGCTGTTATCCCGATTATCACCCATGACGAAAATACGTTCCTTCGGAACCAGCACCGGGCCGAAATTATCCCTCGGGCTGGCTTTTGCATTCAAGACAGCGGGTGAACTGACATGAGCGTGGTCGTCTTTGATAGGCTTACCATTTATGAAAACTTTTTTGGCTTTAATTTCCACGGTATCACCAGGCGTCCCAACGACCCTTTTAATATAATCGATTGATCTGTCTTTTGGAAAACGGAAAACCACGACATCACCATGTTTCGGATTCTTAATTGGTACCAGAGTTTTTCCGGTGAATGGCACCCTGATCCCATAAATGAATTTATTGACGAGTAAATGATCCCCGATCAGTAAAGTCGGCAACATCGATCCCGATGGAATTTTGAACGCCTGAACAACGAAAGTTCGGATAAAAAGTGCCAAAATCACCGCGACACAAATCGCCTCAAAATATTCCCTGAAAACGGATTTCTTTTTTCCTATTCTGATCAAAGTCAACCTCTTTTTTTATAAATTATTTTACTCAAAATTACCCCGCAAAAACTACTTGAGATACGAACTAATTACAAGGAAGTTCGTTTTTCAAGCAAACAAAAAATTGGTGAAAAGGAATGGACTAATTATCTCGATGTCACAATATCATGAGCCGTAGTCAGTCAATATTTCAAGATATTATATGAGCCCGTTGATTTACGGCCTTTTCGCCCGATCTTCGCGTTATGTGGAAAAAATAATCCTCCGGTAAGCGAGGAACGAGACTCCGAGATATCAACTATATGTCTCCGGTTATTTTTCCCACATGCCTTGATATCGAACGAAAATTCTCATAAATCAACAGACTCATTATATAAGGCACTAAGCCCCGATTCAAGAGGCCCTTTTAAACAATATTTTAGAATATCTGTTCTTCAAAATTAACAAATGTTCTTTTCCTTGACAAATTTTTTTTTCTGTGACCTAATATCCATATGTACACGAAAAATAAGTGTTTTTATTGCAACCTTGGCTCGTTTTTTTTTGCCTTTTAAATTAATTTCTTCCATTCTTCTTGCCATGAATTTGCCGTTTGTATCAAAAAATGAATTGGTAGTTGGCCTTGATATCGGATCCCATGCCGTCAAGGTTTGTCAGCTGAAACGAACATCAGGCGGCTACACGATTATTACTCTCGGTAGCACTGTTCTGCCAGAAGGTGCGGTGGAAGATGGAACCCTCAATGATCCGGAGATCGTCAGCAAAGCAATCTCCGATCTTTTTCAGAATTTGAAAATTAAGAACAGAAAGGTAGGCTTCTCAATTTCAGGTTACTCCGTAATTGTTAAAAAGGTGAATTTGGCAGTTATGGAAGATGCTCAATTAGAAGAACACATAATGGCTGAAGCCGAGCAATATATCCCTTTTGATCTTGAAGACGTGTATCTGGACTTTCAGGATCTAAAAACAGGGTTGAAAGAAACTGACAGAACAGACGTTATGCTGGTAGCTGCTAAAAAAGAAATTGTCGACGACTACCTCGATATGCTCCGTGGCCTCGACCTGAGCCCCGTGATAGTTGATGTAGACGGCTTTGCCTTAGAAAACACCTATGAATTTAACTACCAGAAAAACGAGGATGTGGCCTTAGTAGATATTGGTGCCTCAAAAATGAGCATCAATATTCTGTCCCAAGGGATATCTGTAGTAGCTAGAGATATAATTGTCGGAAGCAGGCAGTTGACCGAACAAATCCAAAATGTTTTTGATATTGAGTTTGAAGAAGCTGAATCCCTCAAATTAGGATCCACACAGGATGACGATAAACGAACGGAAATTGAAGAAATTTTTTCAACAACCTGCACACAGTGGATTCTTGAGATCAAGAAAGCCATAGACCTTTACCACTCCAACCATCCGGAGCACCCACTGAAAAACCTAATTTTAAGTGGAGGTGGGGCAAAGGTATCCGGACTTATAGATTTTCTTGCCCAAGAGACTAATCTAAACGTGGAAATTTTTGACCCGTTTTTGAATATCACCTCAAACAGTAACAAAATAGATCCTGATTATCTCAAAAACATTGGTCCAGAGATGGCTATCGCCACCGGAATAGCCATCAGGCCTTCTGTCATATAATTCTTAATATTGTCAAGGGTTCAGTATGCTTAAAATTAACCTGTTGCCAGTTCGGCAACTGAAAAAACGTGCCAACGCGAAAAACCAGCTTCTTGGTATGCTCCTCTTATTTTTACTGGTCATTACTGTATTAGGGGTTACCGGGGCTCTCCAGGCAAATAAAATTTCCAATTTAGGAGTTGATATTAAAGCACTCCAAAAGGAAAAGGATTCCTACACTCCAACGTTACAGAAAATTGCCAGGCTGAAAAAAGATCGCGAAGAGTATTTCAGGAAAACAGAAATAATCAAAAAACTTAAATCAGATTCCTCTCTAACAGTTCGAACACTTGATGAAGTTGCTAATCGAGTAGATAATCAGCGGATGTGGCTCGAATCTCTTAACCAGCAGACATCATCCCTTAGGTTATCCGGTGTGGCACTAGACAACCAGACCATTGCCCAATTCATGGACCACCTGAAAGAGTCTCCTTTTGTGCAAAATGTTACTCTGGCCAGCTCTTCTCTGAAAGTTGTTTCGGGAAGAAACCTTAAAAGCTTTCAATTAAGTTGTGCTGTGGCGCAGCCCCAAAATACAGAAACTGAAACTACTGATGTTAAATAACGTTCAAAAAATACTTCCCCAAATGAGTGTATGAAAATGAACAACGCTGCATTTGCAACCTTCATTGACGAGAAATACATACCTCTTGCCCCAAGAATAAAACTTGGCATTACGGTTGGAATTATTCTCCTTCCCCTGGTCATTTTCTATTTTTCTTATTATCAGCAAAAAGCTAAGAAAATTCAGAATCTCAACCAGCAGAAAGTGACACTCGCACAACAGATTAGGAATGTTAAAATAAAAGCAGCTAACCTCGCTAAATTTGAGCAAGAATTACAAGAAGCAGAAAATATATTTTTAGAATCTGCAGCGCTTCTTCCAAAGGATAAAGAAATTCCTAAACTGCTCAAAGATATTTCAGCATTAGGACGAAATGCCGGGCTTGACTTTCTGACTTTCAAGCCACTTGCTGACATTCCAAAAGATTTTTATGCAGAGATCCCTGTAACTATTAATGTTAGAGGACCATACCATAATATGGGCTACTTTTTTGATCAAGTAAGTAAACTCGCACGGATAGTTTCAGTTACCAATGTAAAAATGAGTTCACCGAAAAAGGAAGGCGGAGAAATGCTGCTTAACTCCGATTGCCAACTGGTAACATACCGTTTCACCAACGTTGAACTTCCCAAACCACCCAAAAAGTGAAACCCATGATGTGTTTAATTGATAATTCAAAATCAACTTTATTACCGAGCGTTTTCAGAAAAAGGGTCTTTTGTGTCTTTTTATGTGCGAGCAGTTTGCTTTGTACAGGGAGCATGGCTTTCTCTTCAAAAAACGACACATTGGCACTGAAACAAGACCCGGTGGCCGGCTCAAGTACACAATTTGAATATTTCCTTAAAAATAGAGCTGATCCTTTTGTCCCGTTTATATCAGAAAAAGCGGCAACATCAACGGTCGATTTGAACGAAATTGTAGACAACAAGAGACCTCTTACAGGAATGCAGCTTTTTGAGCCAGGTCAACTTACTCTCGTAGCTTTGCTGAATAAGAACTCCGGCGATGTGGCCATGGTAGAGGATTTTACCGGCAAAGGGTACATCCTCGTTGAAGGTACAAAGATTGGGAGACGGGGTGTTGTTAAAGACATAGCCCCCAATACCGTTATTATTGAAGAGACTGCCGTAACGCGTGCAGGAAAGGAAATCATTACGAAGTTTGTGATGACACTTAAGAAAGAGGGAGAAGAATAAAAATGCTTAAATGGCTAGACAAAATAAAACCGGCTGTTTTCATCGCATTTTGCATCTTATTCGCATTTCAGGCAAATATAGCAAGATCTGAAACTAATGTTTCCTACGAAATAGCCGATATTGCAGTTTCACTATCAGGTAATGAAATCAGCTACACTATTTCAGGAACATCATCGCCGGTATTTAATGTAACAGAGCGGTTTGCTCCATTTAGGATTCTCGTTGATGTCGCGGGAGCATTTTATGGCAACAATATATCGAAGCAAAAGACACAGCTCCCGGAAAACAAATTTGCATCATTACAAATAATTGATGTTAAAGACCAACCGGCACACATGCGCTTTGAGTTCTCTTTATCCGACGGTCATGATTACTCGGTTAAAAAAGTAGGAAACAACTTACTTATTAAATTGTTTCCAGCTACTTTGACAAAACCTTCTTCAACTATAGCTAAAGTCCCAGGACTTAAGTCCCTGAATGATTTCAAAATCGTTAGCACACCCAATACAACTACCATCACCATAACTTCCAATGGTCCCATTGAGAATTACAAGGTCAACACCATCGGGAGCGGAGTAAACAAACCACCAAGGATGTATATCGATATTGAAGATGTGGCCATCAACGAATTGGTTTCCAAGAAACACATTGGCACTTCTGTTGACAAGATCCGTGTAGCTTCAAGGGGCAATGGTGCTCGTATCGTATTTGACTCGGCCAGCCAGGAACTCTTTAAATACACAGTAGCACCTTCCTCGGATGGTTTAAATGTGGTAATTGATGAAAGCAATCAGTTGATGAGCACCTCTGCTCCTTCCACTAAACTGGGTAAGTCTCCCTCTAGTGCTGACACGACCCTGGATCAACTTATCGGTTCGTCTGAACAACTGCTTAATCAGGATCCGAACAAAATCATTGCTGGAACCACAGCTTCCAAGGCTGTAGCGCTACAGGATGACTTCTCTTTTTCTGGATATAAAAAGCAGCGCATCAGTGTAGATTTTTATAAGATCGATATTCACAATGTATTTCGTCTTTTCAGACAAATCACCGACCTTAACATAATCGTTGACGAACAGGTACAAGGCTTACTCACTCTTGCTCTTACCGATGTTCCTTGGGATTTCGCTTTGGACATTATTCTCAACCTGATGGATCTGAAAAAAGAAGAACGTTTTAATACTATCGTCATCTACCCCAACAAGAAGGACTTTGTCTGGCCTACTCGTGCAGAAGATAATCTCGCTTTCGAAGCTGACATTGAGGTCATTCAGCAGGAAGCACTGGTGATTGAAAAATCTGCAAGTCAGTCAAAAGAAATCATGCTGGCTAAAGAGTATATGGCAAAAGCTCAACTTTTTGAAAAGCGGGAAGAGTGGGAAGATGGGGTCATTCTTTATAGCAAAGCGTATGAACTCTGGCCCGAAAATACCAAGATCTCAAATAGGCTTGCAACTCTCTACCTGGTCAATCTTAATTTGAATGCTAAAGCAGTCTACTACGCAAAAGAAAGCTTAAAGCATGATCCGGAAAATACTAAAGCGGCTCTTTACGCTGCCATTGGTTCTGCCAACATGCAGAGGGTTTCCGAAGCAAAAGAGTATTTTTCTCAGAGTATAAGCAATTCTCCACCTATGCAGGAAGCCCTTATGAGCTTTGCAACATTCAGTGAAAACAACGGCCAAAACCAAGCAGCTATTAAGCTTCTCGACAAATACCATCACTACTACGGGGAGTCCTTTGCATCCATGGTTGCCAAAGCCAGGGTTCTTGACAAACTCGGAATGTCAAAAGATGCTACGATGCAGTATCAAGCAATTCTCACTTCCGGCTTTCAGTTACGTTCAGATCTAAAGCAGTACATTGAAGGGCGCCTGGCTGCCAAAGATCTTTACTAAAAAATAAAATGGAATCTGATTCTCTCTCAAAATTTTCAGTCCAAGAGGTTTATATGAAGTACCTAAAATATTGTTTTATTGCCAGTAGCCTCTTGCTACTTTCCCTGTTCCTCAGCTCATGCATAACTGACACACAACAAAAAGAACAGAACTCCAGTCTGGCACAGGAAACAGTCCAACCTGTTAACAAGCCCCAGACTGCCAGCACCCCTTCCTTGCCGGCAAGCCTGCCAGTCAACTACCAGAAGGCTGCCTACGTTGTGGACCAAAATGAGAACGAAGACATCTTAATAACAGAAGAAAGCAGGCTAAAGGTCGGAGCTCGAATCACCTCAACTCGCGGCCCACAACCACTTTGGGACATCATCAAACGATTAGCATCTCTTAAAGGTATGAATGTCTCCTGGGCAAGTGATGTTGACAAAAATGTGCTTGTGGATGTTGACATCAACGCAAATGACGACTTTTACACCGCACTGGATAATATGCTCCGTCAGGTTGATTACTTCCACGAAATGAGTAACAACACCATTGTCATAAAATATAAGGAAACCAGGCAATTTCAGATTGCGATGCCGTTCACCAAACAGACCTACTCTTCAGCAACAGGTGGAAATGTTCTTGGTAACTCTGAAGATAATACCAATATCAATGGTACCATCGTACTGGACAGTGAAGGAAACGAGTTTGATATATGGGATAATATCAAACTCAATATTGAAAGCATTATGGATATATGGTCCTTCCGCAGAGAGGCAAGTATGGTGGAGGAAGGTACCACTAGTGCAGGCGGCGGAGAAGATGGTGCGCGTAATTATAGTGCGGGAGCCACAGGGCAAACGGCTGCCACTGCCAGTGATGAAGATGATTCGATGAATGCGTCTGCTGACCAAAGAAATATCTCTGGTGGCCAGGGCTACTACCTCATCGACAAACCTGTTGGCCTCATCACAGTGACCGCGCCACGCCCTGTTCTTGAGAAAGTTGATACCTATATCACAACGCTGAAAAAGTCACTCTACCAACAAATTTCCATTGAGGCTAAGGTAATTGAGGTTGCGCTGAACGACTCTTCCAGTCTCGGGATAAACTGGTCCAGCGTTTTGAAGAATTTCAACGTTAATGGCACGATAGAATTTGGCACAAATGGTCAAGTTTACCCGCGTGACGGAGATTTTATCTCTAAGATTACACTCGATAACGCAGACTTTAGTCTCTTTTTAAATGCCCTAAATGAACAGGGTGAATCTAGGGTTCTCTCAAATCCAAGACTCAGTGTGATGAATGGTCAACCCGCCCTTATTACGGTTGGCAGAAACGTCACCTATATAGATAACATTGAATCTGATCTCGATTCTGATTCTGGTGTAGTAACTTTTACTGTTAACACTGAAAGAGTTCTCTCTGGTGTCGGCATGGCCCTGACAGCAACGGTACTAGGGAAGGATGAAGTCATAATGAATCTTGTTCCTATTATATCTGAACTCGAAGAGCCCATTGAATATATTGACATTGGTACTTCCGGAGCCCAGGTTGGATTGCCAATAATTAATGTTCGGGAAATGAGCACCACAGTGAAAGTTAAAGATGGTGAGATGTTAGTTATTGGCGGATTAATAAGTGAGAGGAAGGACGATAATGGCGCGTTTGCACCGGGTCTTGGTGACATTCCAGGGCTGAAATATCTGTTCGGCTATGAAGAAAAAGTACACCAGAAACGTGAATTGATTATTCTTTTAAAACCACGAATCATTTAATTTTTTCAAATATGAATCTATTATTTTCAGTAGGGAGATCAATATGGATAGGCTGAAATATCTCGTCATCGGAATTTTAGCATTGTTTTTAGCTGGTTGCGGACGCGGACAAGTTGTTGTTGAAACACTTAATGTAGCAGAAGGCCCAACATACAATGCACCCGGAAGTGGAAAGAGCATCGTTATTCTTCCTTTTGCAGATTACTCTAAGGGAAACCGGGAATCTGCCCAACGAAGAAATTTGATCATCACAGAAGCTTTGACTGATCGACTCCTTGTTAATGGATTTTCTCTACCGATTCAGGAAGACGTTGTAGACTATCTCATTACAGAAAATTTCATCAATGCCAATGACAGCACAAGCTCAGTTATCCTTGAGCAAAATAATGATTGGTCTGAACAATTTAAGCATGAGATAAATACGATCATTGAGCAGACAGAAAACGAGAATAATCAAATAAATAGGACCTCCCAGGGCATTCACGGCTTAAGCACTAAACAGGTAGCCGAAATCGGCCAACACTTTAATGCGGACTATATTGTCAGAGGTCGTATTCTCGAATATAAAGGCCGAGGAAAAACAGACTCAGTTAAAATTCAATTGCCCGTGTGGGTAGATGAAGATGCAACCGTTGAGATGCGTGTGTGGATACAGGAAACTGCAACAGCAAGTGTCATCTGGAGTAACAGAATCAATGTAAAAGTTGCCCCTGAATCGGTTTCTGCTGACAGTGATTATGATACCTTATCCAATAGGGCTATTGATAAAGGTGCAACAACCCTCGTTGACCATTTTGTTGCATACGGCCTTTAAATACTGTCTTAAATACTCCCTATAGAAAAACAAAAAAAGGGGTGTTGGCCTTACAGCCAACACCCCTTTTTTATTACTTTTTGTCCTGCCGCTTAATTTTCAGCCTCTTCTTTTTTCTTCTGTGCATTCTGAAAAAGAGCCATAAAATTAACCGGTTCCATCAAGAACGGAACGAAACCACCGTCTATCGAAACCTGGCTGACTATTTGTCTGGTAAACGGAAAAAGCAAGGTTGGGCAGTCTACGCCAAGAAGCATCGCCATATGTTCATCTGGAATATTTTTCAGCATAAAAATAGCAGCATGCTCTATCTCTAAAATAAACAACACCTTACTATCCTCTTTCGAGGATACTTTTGCAGTAATCTGCAAAGCAACTTCCCAGTGATCTGCATCTATTTGCTTATTATTGAGCTGGAGGTTTACCTCGACTGCAGGATCCGTCTTCTGACGGTTTGTAAACACCTCCGGGGCATTTGGATTTTCAAATGACAGATCTTTAATATACATTTTCTGCATTCTAAATTCCGGTTTCGCCGCATTTTCATTTTCTGTTTTTTCTGCCATGATACTCCTCTGTATAATTGAAATGGTGTCGAACTCTTATAGTAACAGCAACATCCCTTAAAAGGCATATTCCCGATATTCTCCCTCTGTATAAGTAGGACGAAGGTGAATTCATTGAAACGGGTATTAAAACTTACTTAGTCAATTGAAACAAGCCTTCCGGACGGGTTTTCAGCAATTATGTCAAAACCTGCTTAAGAAAATGTCCCGTGTAGGATTTTTCGATTTTGGTTAAATCTTCAGGCGATCCGACGGCAACAATCTGTCCGCCCCCGTCACCTCCTTCAGGTCCCACATCTATTATCCAATCTGCCGTCTTGATCACATCAAGGTTATGCTCGATGACCACTACGGTATTCCCTTGATCAACTAGAATATTCAAGACGTTGAGAAGGTGCTGTATATCAGCAGGGTGTAAACCAGTCGTCGGTTCATCCAATATATACAGCGTCTTCCCACTGCTTCTTCCGGACAATTCTTTGGCAAGTTTAACCCGTTGTGCTTCTCCACCAGATAATGTAACCGATGACTGCCCCAGTGAAATATAAGTGAGCCCAACATCGTAAAGCGTCTGTAATTTGTTTTTAACTGACGGGACATTCTGAAAAAAATCGAGTGCTTCCTCCACGGTCATGGCCAGCACATCATGAATAGTTTTATCCCTGTATTTAATTTCAAGGGTTTCACTGTTGTACCGTTTACCCTTGCATACTTCACATTCAACATAAATATCGGGTAGAAAATGCATGGCGATCTTGTTAACCCCTTCACCTTCACATGCTTCGCACCGCCCCCCCTTAATATTAAAACTAAATCGTCCGAGCTTATAGCCACGTGATCTTGACTCAAGCAAGCGGGAAAAAAGTTCCCTTATTGGAGTGAACACTCCCGAATAAGTTGCAGGATTCGAACGGGGCGTCCTCCCTATCGGGCTCTGGTCTATATCGATAATTTTATCGATTAGGTTCAGGCCGGTCAATACCGTCCGATCCTGACTAAAACTCGCAACTTTTTTATTCACCCCTGCCTTTGCTAACCTGAAAAGAGTTTCGATTACCAGCGAACTTTTCCCCGAGCCCGAAACTCCTGTTACGCAGGTCATCCCCTTTAATGGAAATGAAACGTTAATATTCTTTAAGTTATTAACATTGCATTTTTTGATCTGAAGGCAATTTTTTGCACCGACTCGTATCTTCCGCCTTTTCTCAGGTGTTTTAATCTCAAACCGACCGGAAAGATAGGCACCAGTGGCAGATTTATTGTTTTCTAACAATCCCTGGACATCACCACTGTAGACAATATGTCCTCCATGAATACCGGCACCTGGCCCCATATCGAGTACATGGTCGGCTGCTAGAATTGTATCGGTGTCATGTTCAACAACGATAACGCTATTTCCTAAATCCCGTAGTTCAAGAAGGGTATTGATAAGTTTTTGGTTATCGCGTTGATGCAGGCCAATACTCGGCTCATCTAAAATATAGAGCACCCCGGCCAGGCGGGAACCAATCTGCGAAGCAAGTCTGATCCGCTGAGCCTCACCACCCGATAAAGTACCCGCACGCCTCTCCAGAGAAAGGTACCCAAGTCCAACATCCCGAAGAAAAGAGAGACGGTCAACAATCTCTTTGAGAATTGATTCGCCAATCTTTTTCTCTCTTTCTGTTAGGGGCAAAAGTGGCAGTTCTCCCAGAATAGTTTCAATAGACATACAGGTGAGTTCGTATATCGACCATTTGCCAACTCGTACTGCCAAAGCCTCTGGTTTCAGTCGTGCACCTGAGCAGCGAGGGCATTGCTGCTCGTTCATATATTTACCCAGTTCATCGCGAACCATTGCTGACTGGGTCTCATGAAATCGACGATCAAGTTGGGGGATAACTCCTTCAAATGGCTTCACCGCGGACATACTTCGCTGGCCATTACGATAATGAAATTGAATTTCTTCTCTACCAGAACCATAAAGAAATACATCCCTCACCTTTTCAGAAAATTTGCCGAAAGGCGTTTTGACAGAGACCCCATAATGTTTTGCTACAGACTCTAACATATGGCCAGTATACGATTCTTCGTTACGCCACCCCCAGGGAGCAATCGCTCCATCACTGATGGATTTTCGGGAATCAGGAACAACGAGCGACGAATCAAAAAAGTGTTTAACTCCAAGTCCCCCGCACTCAGCACAAGCCCCTTGCGGATTGTTAAATGAAAAAAGCTGAGTAGAAATCGGCGGCATCGAAATCCCGCAGGCATGGCAGGCAGCAAGCTCACTGAAAAGTCGTTCTGAATCATCGTCAGGAAAAAAAACAAGAAGAAAACCATCGGTTAGCTTCACAGCGGTACTTACTGAATCAGCCAACCGCCTTCTGATGGATTCTTTAATCACAAGTCGATCGACGACAACCTCAATAGAATGTTTTTTATTTTTATCAAGGGAGGTCACGTCATCAGCATGCAAAATGTCACCATCGATCCGGACACGGACAAACCCCTCCTTTCGTATCCTTGCCAAGATCTGTTCATGGCGTCCCTTTCTGTCAGTGACCAGTGGTGCGAGAAGGATAATCTTCTTGCCATTCGGCAAACGCATAAGAGCGTTCACCATATCTTCAATAGACTGGGCCTCTATTGCGCTACCGCATTTATGACAATGTGGATGACCACAGCGGGCAAACAGTAACCGGAGATGGTCGTATATCTCCGTTACCGTCCCAACCGTTGAACGTGGATTCTTGCTTGTCGTTTTTTGTTCAATGGAAACAGCTGGCGATAGCCCTTCCAAAGAATCGACATCAGGCTTATCCATCTGCCCAAGAAATTGTCGGGCATAGGTCGACAATGACTCAACATACC
>WTAT01000164.1 GCA_013139415.1 Desulforhopalus sp. | reverse complement strand
CAGTCAATCAAGCCTTGTCCAGCAAGAGAATGATTCTCTAACCATTGCCGTGTTGCAACTTCTACATGGAAATGGATACAAAGTGAGTGATAAGCAGATTAGCGAGGGGCTTTCTGAAGTCAGGTGGCCAGGAAGAATGGAGTATTTTGAGCAGGAGTATATCCCCGTTGCTGATGGTATTGAAGAGGAAAGCCGGACCAAGAATCTTCGCTATCTCCTTGATGGTGCACATAATACTGATGGTGTCAGAAATTTGGCAAAAACCCTGGGGGAAAAGTTTAAATACGGAAAAATTGTTGGGGTCTGGGGTGCCATGGTCGATAAAGATCTATCCACAACTCTTGGTCTGGTAGTTCCGCTTGTCGATGAGTTGATCATAACTCAACCGGATGGAGAACGGTCTGCCACTCCGGAACAGATCTATTCAATTCTGGATTCAGAGCAGAAAGGAAAAGCCCGATGTGTTGCAAACGTCGATGAGGCACTTCTTGCAGCTCAAGAGACTGCCGAAGACGGTGATCTTATTATTGTGGGCGGTTCGCTCTATCTTGTTGGTGCAGTACGATATCTCTTGCTCGGAGATCTGGTCTAGTGGCAAGGGAGTTCTTTGATTTCGATGCACCCGATGATTCTGAGATCCGGGCTGAACGTGGCAAAGCCAGGGATCTACGTAAAACACGCTGGTGGCAGCAAAAAACCGCCCCGGGACTTTGCCACTATTGCGGGAAAAAAATCTCCTTTAAGGAGATTACCATGGATCACCTGGTTCCACTCGCTAGAGGCGGACGTTCGACAAAAGATAATCTTGTTCCCTGCTGCAAGGACTGCAATAATCTGAAAAAAAGTATGTTACCTCTGGAGTGGGAGGATTATCTGGAAAAGGCGGTGAAAGAAAAATGAGTGAAAATGCAGACAATATCCATTTTCTTCTCGATTGTTTGCCTATTTTCGTTTAACGTCATCTGGCAATTTCAGATTTCTATTATATTTCCATGGGCGGGTAGCTCAGCTGGATAGAGTGTCGGCCTCCGAAGCCGAAGGTCGCGGGTTCGAATCCCGCCTCGCCCACCAGGTATGTTCAGGCATTTATCGTTAATTCCTTAACCCAACTTTGAGATACCAAGGCAAAATATGCCGTATTTACAGCTAGTTGGGGGTGCCTCCTCGTCGTAGCATGGCACTACATCTTTCATCTTGTTGCCATAGTCGTTTTCACCACTTTGCCGGGATGGTTTTTTACGCCCAGCACTGAATATATTTTATGCTGCTCCGGTTCTGGTTGTACACTTTTCCTGACATGGACTGTGTCGCCATTCTTGCATTGCATTGAAACCGTAGCGCGGCTGTGTGGTAACAGGAGGTTACGTAGTGTTGTCCAGTTACTAATATTTTTTATATATTTCTTTTCTATGACCTACCTTTATGACCCAAACCGTCAATTCATTATCTTGAATTGAATACAGTATTCGATACGTTCCTTGACGGACTCTATATAGTTCTTGCCCTGTGAGCTTTTCACTACCTTCTGGTCGTGGATGAAATTTTAACTTTTCAATTTTTTCTAAGATTTTCAGCAGATACTTTTTAGGGATTTTCTTTAAATCTTTCTCTACTGATTTCTTGAAGAAGATTTTATATTCTTCCATCTTTCCTCAATTTCTTTAACATTTGGTCATAGCTGATAAGTGGTTCACTTTTTCGTTCTTCAAATGCAAGTATATCTTCTGCATCTTCAGTTAATGATTCCCTTACAGCTTGATTCACCAAGTCTGTTATTGAACGTGAAGTTTCGAGCGCTTTGATTTTTAATGCTTTATGTAACTCAGGGTCGAAATAGATTGTTGCTCTTTTGGTTTGTGTAGCCATAATGTCACCTCCATATGTATACATTATAGCATCATAACGTTATGTCGTCAATTCTTCAAAAGAGGCCGAACAAGCCACATAGGAGGCCGCCTGTCGTTTGTTCTGCACTGCGTGTACGCCCCCTCTCGTGCAATGCGCTGATCGTTCAATACAGGCCATTCTCCGCATTCATATTTCTTCGCTAAAACAGTAAGATAAGCTCTGTACTCATTTGCAATTCCGTAAAGAATCTGCTATCTGATCATTATGGAGATCATCAAGGATGCAGCAAAAAATATAGCAGACCGCCTGGCTTGGCACACTGCGGGCAGAGACCAGGCCGGGATTGCCCGGGAACTTGCCGATGGCAAAGACATCCCTGAGGTCTACGGGCTGGGCGAGGCGGGGTTGTTTGATGAATTTTTCTATTTCCTTGATCATTTCGGTTTCAAAGATCTTTTTTTGGGACTTGATCCAAAATCGAAAGAGAGAGAAAGCCCTGTTCCTTTCAATGCCATAATTTATATTTACCTTATGCGTATTGTTGCCGGACTCAAATTTTTCTGGCACATAGACCCGGTTATCCTCCATTCACAATCACTTATGCGCCTTGTTGGGTTCAATGGCCGGGAAGTAAGAGAAGGTACCTCCCAGCGTGGAAAGAAAAAGAATAAGGAACCTGGCAAAAAAATACGCGGGCCGGTCTGTCCGGGATTTATCGCTTCCTCTGTTGCAGCTATTACCGGAAAATCCCTTGAGCAAATATTTAACCGGGCAATAAATATTCTGGCTGCTCATAGGTTTTTTCCAAAAAAAGTGCATGCTGTCCTTGATGCCTCTGAGATCCAGTCCACTGAACAATGTATTGGCCGCGGCAAGGTGTGCAAAGAAAAAGCCCCGGAACTTCGCCGGAGAAAAGGACGCATTCGTAAGGTTCTTGAAACAGTTTTTGGATTCAAGATCTGGGTCGTATGGGATCCAAACAGTAAACTTCCTCTGGCGTTACGGTTTACGACCATTGAGGTCGCTGATGTAAATCTTGCCAGAGAGGTCATTGAACAAGCTGTCACTAATCTGGGTGAACATGCCTCGATTGCTTCTATCGCTATGGATCGTGGATTTATGGATGGCCCCCTGCTCTGGTGGCTTGATACAATGGATATCATTTTCTACATTCCTGCCAAATCAAACATGGCTGTTTACAAAGATGCTCTTGCATTAGCTGATTGTAGCACTTTGCAGACCCGTACCAGAAAACGCGGGATTGGGGCCGGAAAAAATAAAACATACGTGACGGATTATTGGGAAGTCACAGGCATTGAGGGATTGACTACTGCCGGCTTTTACGGCCCACTTGGCAGTGGCAGTCATGAGAATCGCAAGGACTTTGTTGCCAACCCGATCAATGCTACGGTTGTCCTGGACAACCCCTTCATGAGAAATAATCCAAATGTCAAAACGCTTGTTATATTAACCAACGGTTCTGTCGATAAACCATTAACAATTTATGAT
>WTAT01000080.1 GCA_013139415.1 Desulforhopalus sp. | reverse complement strand
CTTGGCTTTCGAGCGGGCAAACGAACTGGAGATATAGGTTTTCTCTGAGACATAATACCAGTTACGCGGTCTATACGGATTTGAATGGCAGAAAGAAATATTGTCCCATTTGACGAGGTCTTCCATCTCTTCTAAAAACTCCACACTCCTTTTTGTCAGGATTTCCCTGGTCCAGATAATTACTCTTCGAGCATCTGGCTTCATATTGCTGGGAATCCCGAGAACCGCGGCATCGTGGTTGCCAAGCAGACAGGGACAGTCTGGCAGGGACTGCAGCAATTCAATACACTCATTGGGATTAGCCCCATAGCCAACCACATCGCCTAGACAGACATACCTATCAACCATCTGTCGAAAAGCATGTTCGAGAACCGCCTCAAAGGCCTCCAGGTTGGAGTGAATATCCGATAAAACTGCGATTCTCATACGTTCCTCTTTTGGTGCCGACAGACGGGTGGGCTATCCTTCATCCGTCAAACGTGGTATGCCTTCAGGATAGCCTTTAAACAGATATAAGCAAGTTTACAGTGAATAGCAAATTTCCCTTTTCTTAAGCTCTCTTTTCCGCTATTTGTGGCTAGAACATCTATCTTAAACCCAACAGAAGTAAAAGGACAAAACGACCAATGTTGAAAACCAGCCAAAAGAAATCCCTGAAGAATCTCCTTGCCATGACCGGAGACCCGGACACTACTCTCAGCTATGATGAACTGCTGGGCTATATGTTTGGTCTGGCCATGACCCCCGACATGCTTGTTCCCAGCGAATGGATGCCGGTCATCTTTGGCGGCGACTTGCCGGAATTTTCTTCCATGAAACAGAGGGAAAAAATGACTGGCTGCCTTTTGGAGGTTTATAATAATTTCGTTGCCGATTTCCATGACAACAAGCTCAATTTCCCATTCAAGATAGAAAAAATGAAAGAGAATCAGTTCGAAGCACTTTACGAATGGGTCTCCGGGTTCGAGGAAGCACTCGCCCTTCGGGAAGAATTATGGGATCCCGAGGAATATCCCGGCTTAACTGATCGAAAAAAAGAGGAGCTTTACCACAGCATGATGACTATTCAGGGATTGATCGATCCCGTGGAGGTCATGGATTATTTCGAAGATATGCCGGACGAACTGTTCCAGGAGGCCTTTTCAGGAATGGCCACTGAACTTAATGATCGGCAAGTGCAGATCCAACTATTTCTGATGGCCTCACTGCCGCTGGCAATCGAAACGTTTCAGGAGCATGCTAATATAATTGTGCAAAAGCGGCAGCAGCAACTCATCAGACGACCAGGTAGCCCTACCCCGATTCGGTCCCTCAAGGTGGGACGCAACGCCCCCTGCTCATGCGAGAACGAGAAAAAGAATAAAAAGTGTTGCGGCAGCAATGATGATAAACAGGCGGTTGTTTCAGATGGTAAGTCATCGAAAAAATCAAACGTTATCAAAATCGATTTTCCGAAACACGGTAAAAAACAGACCGGGTCGGCATCTGTTTATCAGCTGAAAGTGGCACTACAGGGTGCAAAACCTCCTATCTGGCGGAGAATACAGGTTCCGGGAAATATGACCCTCGAACAGCTGCATGGTGTTATTCAGATCTGCATGGGCTGGAACGACTTTCACCTGCACCAATTCCTTATCGACCGTACCTGTTACAGCCTCCCGAATGAGGACGATCTATGGCAAATCAGCGGGTCAAAAAACGAAGCTAAATTTACCCTGCAGGATCTTGAAAAGAAAATCCAATCGCGGTTCCAATATATCTACGACTTCGGGGATGACTGGATCCACCAGATAACCGTGGAGAAAATCCTCCCCGCCGAAGAAGGTAAATCCTATCCGATGCTGATCACAGGCCGACGTGCCTGCCCGCCGGAAGATGTCGGCGGCATTCACGGCTATATGCACCTCCAGGAAGTACTCAGCAATCCCGAAGATGAGGAATATGAAGAGATGGCCGATTGGCTGGATATGGACTTTTTTGATCCGGCTCAGTTCGGCAAAGAAGATATAGCAGTGATTAATGAAACCCTGAACGAGCTTTTCCCACAAGTAAAATGATGAACTCCGCAAATCCTGAGCTGCAGCTCGCCGATGAATTTGTTCGGGACACCGGCTGCAATATTTATTTGACCGGAAAGGCCGGCACCGGGAAGACCACTTTTCTTCACAATATTAAGAAGAATAGTCCTAAACGGATGATCGTCACAGCGCCCACCGGTGTTGCCGCCATCAATGCGGGTGGCGTGACCTTGCATTCATTTTTCCAGATGCCATTCGGTCCTTTCGTGCCGGGCAGCGAAACCACCGCCCGGCACAAGTTCAGTAAGGAAAAAGTCAATATCATCAAAAGCCTCGATCTGCTGGTAATCGATGAGATAAGTATGGTCCGGGCCGACCTGCTGGATGGAATAGACGCCGTTCTGCGTCGTTACCGCCGCAGCAACCTGCCCTTTGGTGGCGTACAACTGTTGTTGATCGGCGATCTGCATCAGCTTTCCCCGGTGGTCAAGGACTTCGACTGGCGTATTTTAGGGCAATACTACGACTCACCTTATTTTTTCAGCAGCAACTCACTGCGCCAAACGGAACTGATCTCCATCGAACTGCAGCATATCTATCGCCAGGAAGACGGACACTTCATCAAACTCCTTAACCGTGTCCGGGATAACAAGCTTGACCAGGCCACGCTGGCGAGCCTGAACGTGCGCCACATCAAAGGCTTTGCTGACGCCGACCATGATGGTGAAGGGTATATAACGCTTTGTACCCATAACAGCAACGCCGACGCCATCAACGCATCCAGGCTCAAAACACTCACTCCAAAAACCCATCGTTTCGATGCCGAGGTTGAAGGTGAATTCCCGGAACATTCTTTTCCTACCGCTGTGACGCTTGAGGTAAAGCCACAGGCCCAGGTGATGTTCGTCCGAAACGATTCTACCCCTGAAAAACGTTTCTTCAACGGCAAAATAGGCAAGATCACCCGCATTTCAGGTGAAAAGATCTGGATCAAATGTCCAGATGATTTTGATGAAATCATGGTTGAGCCGGCAACCTGGGAGAACATCGAGTATGCCCTCGACCCTGAAACCTTAGAGATTACCGAGAATAAAATCGGTGCCTTCATCCAATATCCCTTAAAGCTGGCCTGGGCCATCACTATCCACAAGAGCCAGGGACTCACCTTTGACCGGGCAATCATCGATGCCCAGGCCGCCTTTGCCCACGGACAGGTGTACGTGGCGCTCAGCCGCTGCCGGACCCTTGAAGGTATAGTTCTCAGCTCACCGCTTTCGCCAAGGGCTATAAAAACCGACCGCACCGTCCTTCGCTTTGTCGAGCAAGCCGGAGAAAATATTCCGACCACAGAAAAACTTGCCCTGGCCAAGATCCTCTACCAGCAACGACTGCTCCTTGAGTGTTTTGACTTTAAAGAACTGCAGGTTCTTTTTTCCCGACTGCTCTCCATTGTGGACAGGAACCCTGAACTGATCAGGATCTTGGGTGCTGGAGATCTCCATGAATTAAGACAAAAGACCGTCAACGAAATTTGTACAGTTGGTGCCAACTTCGGGCGGCAGCTGCAGGGATTCTTCACAGAAAACATTTTCCCGACAGAGGATCAAGCGGTACTCGAACGTATCCAAAAGGCTTCGACTTATTTTCAGGAAAAATTCGACACAGGTCTTGGCAAATACATAGGTCAACTGCAGATAGAAACCGACAACAAAGAGATCCGTAAAAAAGCCAGAAACATCTGTAAGCGTTTGCAGGAAGAGACAGCCGTCAAACAAGCTGCTGTGAAATGTTGCGCGACAGGATTTAGCTCCTCAGAATATCTCCGGGCTATTTCATCGGCCGAGATTGAAGCAGCGCCCGGGAAGGTTCGGGGAGAGCGGCAGACAAAGAATGCGACCACCTACGCCGAGGCCGACATCGAACATTCAGAACTCTTTGAAATCCTTCGAGAATGGCGGTCAGTAAAGGCAAAAGAAGACGGGGTTCCCCATTACCAGGTGCTGCACCAGAAGACTTTGATCCAAATTGTCGTCAACCTTCCCGACACCCTCAAGGCTTTAATGAAAATTAAGGGTATCGGCAAGAAATTGGCGGAAAGGTATGGCCAGGAGCTGGTCGCTATGGTTTCGGACTACCGGGAAGAAAAGAATATAATAGAAGTCATACTCCCGGCTGTAACTGATGAATTGCCGGGTAAGCCAGCAAAGTCCAAGGCACCGGAAACCCCAAAAATTGAGACGAAACAGTTCAGCCTCGAACTCTTTGAACAGGGGTTAAGCCCCTCCCAGATAGCCGACAAAAGAGACATGGTTGTATCCACCATAGAGGGGCATCTGGCTCATTTTGTAGCAAGAGGTGACCTGGCAATCGACAGATTCCTGACAGCAGATAAACGGCTGGAAATCGAAGAAAAACTGCAACAGATGCCAGGCAAAAAACTCAGCGAAATAAAAATGGCACTGGGCGGCGACTACAACTACGGGGAAATTAAGTTTGTTCAGGCCCATTTGCAACACCAGGCATCGAACGATTGAATAATTGCCAATCCTGGTAGCTGACTCCTCTAGCCAACTACCCGTATTTCCCGGCTCATGGTGCTCAGCGACTCAGCACCATCCGCAGTCATCAGCACATCGTCCTCAATACGAACCCCGTTACGTCCGGCAAGATAGATCCCCGGCTCGACAGTATAGGTCATTCCCGCCTCAAGTATTTGCTTATTATCCCCACGCATATAGGGCTCTTCATGACATTCCATACCGATGCCATGGCCGGTCCGGTGAGTGAAAAACTGTCCATAGCCCGCCTCCTCAATGACCTTTCTGGTGGTTTTATCGACTGCCCCACAGCTAAGACCCGGTCTTCCCGCCGCCCGGCCTGCAGCATTGGCCTGCTGGACAATTTTGTGGATTTTTTCAGCCTCTGCATCGATCTTACCCACCGCAAAGGTCCGAGTTATATCGGACATGTAACCGCCAGAATTCGCCCCCCAGTCGATTACCAGCAAGTCGCCTGCAACAAGTTGCCGCGCAGAAGGTTGCGCATGGGGATTGGCCCCGTTCGGACCACCGGAGACAATGGGTGAAAAAGGTAAAGTGGTATCAGATCCATGGCGGATGAGCTGCAAGAAAAGTTCACTGGCGATATCTTTTTCGGCCACGCCAATTTTGACCATGGGCAGGGTCGCCTCCAACGCTGCCTCGGCAATAGCCACAGCCTTGCGCATAGAGGCAATTTCTTCCGTATCCTTAATAGACCTCAGTGCGGCGAAAATCTCCGAGCCATCGTTAAATTTGGCATTGCCACAGGCCAGACGGAGATAATCATACTCCAGCAAGCGTAACTGCCTGGGTTCCACTCCGACCTCCCTGCCGGAAAGATTAAGTCGCTCCAGGGCATCGTGGAAGGTATTAGACCATTCAGCCGGACTCTCGCCGTAGGCATAGACCCTTGCGGGAAAAGGCAGATGGTCGAGCTTAGCCTGTTCGAGTTTCGGTAAAATAATGGTTGGGTCATCAGCCAGAGTGAAAACGATGACCACCGGCCGCTCCATCAAGTGGAAATGCAATCCCGTCAGATAGGTAAGGCTTGGGCCTGCATTGACCGCGACTGCGGAAAAACCCTTCTCAGCCATGTACTCCCCTAACCTTTGCTGGCGTGTAGCAGACATATCCCCTCCTGTAATAAAGTATTGTAGACAACATATTTCTTCTTCCATTACAGAAATATGCACCACAGGTCAAACAAGTTCGATCCCCGAAGAAATGACAACAATTTCTCAACTACCGTCAATCCTATCCGCATCGGTTGTGCCGATCGTCACAATTTGTAGCATCCCTTTTCACGAAGTCCAATGACTTTACCAGCCATTCTTGTATAATACTTCTTCTTTGCGGCTTCTTTTGCTTTCGGTTCCTTGAACTAATTATGTTCATAAGCCGATATTTATGAGTCTGTTGATTTATGAGAATTTTCGTTCGATATCAAGGCATGTGGAAAAAATAACCGGAGACATATAGTTAATTTTCGATTAAATCCCGACATATGAACGAACGACAACCCAAAAACCCGCTGCACGGTGTAACCCTGGAACAGATCATGAACATTCTGGTTGCCGATTATGGCTGGGACAAATTAGGCAAGTATATCAAAATCCGTTGTTTCACCAGCAATCCCTCAGTGCAGTCCAGCCTTAAATTCCTGCGAAAGACGCCTTGGGCAAGAGAAAAAGTCGAGAAACTCTATCTTGCCAGCCAAAAGCGTGCGAAAAAACGCAAGTAATCTTCCAACATCTTTTTGTCAATTTGCCCGTTTCAAGCATCTGGCCCCGCCAAACACAGCAGAACAAACACGAACGGCAGTAAACCAACGGGTATTATGAACTAGAATGTGGAGGGTGTAAGAAAATCTAAACTTGATCTAAATTCCTTTTTGGATTAAAAATATAACACATTAAAACAATAGTAAAAATACTCTTGCCTGGCGCTGTATCCGGAATTCTCAGACATTGCACGTTAAAAACAACCGGGCCTAAATTCCTACAAACAGCAGCTTTTTAGACACAGAGCCCCCAAAAACCAGGAGTCTGCCATGAAACAATCTTACCAGCAATTATCCCTCTTTTTAATGACAGTACTTTTTACCCCCCTGATCATCACGAGTACTGCTTCGGCCGGGGATTCCATGGATGAAATCGCTCTCTGGTCGGACATTGCTGAAGAGATCGATGAAGCTCCGGGCTACGAAGACCCTAAAGATAGTGCGCGCAAATGGGCTCTCAGCCTTGGGGTTGTCGGTGGATACGCCCCTGACTATGAGGGTTCAGATGATTACGAGTTTGGAGCTGGCCCTAACATTACCGCTTCCTGGCGGGACCTCATCTTTTATAAAGGCAAAAGCCTGGGAGCCAATCTCATTAGAATGAAAAATCTCAAGGCCGGACCTATTCTATCGTGGAACTCGGGACGTGACGAGGATGACAACAGCAAACTGGATGGATTGGGTGATGTCGACAGCTCTATTGAGGCGGGTGGGTTTATTTCCTACCGGATGAAACCACTGCGTTTCCGGCTTGAGGCTCGGCAGGACGTTAATTCCGGACATGAGGGAGCTCTTGTTGAATTGAGCGGTGGCACAGGCCTGCCCTTTGAAAAACCGCTAGTATTTGTCTCGCTCGGAACTACTTGGGCAAGTGATGATTACATGGAGAGTTTTTTCGGGATTGATTCGGGCCAATCAACCGCCTCTGGATTAAAAGAATACAATGCAGATGCCGGGATCAAGGATGTCAATATTGGTCTAACAGCGGGCTACTCGATCACCCCCCGTTGGCGGGTCGGCGGAAAACTTGAATATAAAAGGTTGGTGGGTGATGCGGCAGACAGTCCCATAGTTGATGACGAGGATCAATTTCTTGTCGGACTCACTCTCTCCTACCGTATGGGTTCAAAGGTCCTGGCGGAAGAAAACTTGAATAGCTTATAAGTGATGGTGTCGTAAAAACTCTTCATCCGAAGTCTACGCTTATCTGCTTCGTACTTTCGGAAATTATTGACAAATTTGCATGCGCCTGCCAAGCTGTAATCATGATGAAAACGCTTGGAAATCTTGTTTTGTTCATGTATCGGAAAAACAAAGTTTCTGAAAAAGTTTCTGACCAATAATGAGGGTTGTTCACAGGAATAATTTTGTTGGTCTAAGAACAATCCGAGCGTTATTTTCTTGATTTCAAAACCAATATCTGGTCAAAAAAGACAGAAACGACCTGTTTTTCTGGAGAGAACACAACTATCCTATGGTAGTTACAAAAACTGGATCAGGGAAAGGCTGTTTGAAAGGATGCTCTGACTGATTT
>WTAT01000212.1 GCA_013139415.1 Desulforhopalus sp. | reverse complement strand
CGTTTAGTGATTGGTAAGAGATCCCAGATTCTCTCCTGGGCGTTACCGAAAAAGAAAAGAAAGAGCCTTATCAGTACAGCTGAAGTCAAGGTGTACGCTGCTATGAAATGAATGTAGCGCATTGTTGCCATCGGGAAGCTCGCGCTTCCTTCTATCATGGTGTTTGACCACGGGTTATTAATGTAAAAACCGGTGATTGCCAGACAAACGATAGATAGGGCAAGCATCCAGTGAAACAGCCGGAAAAGCACGCTCCAGCAGTAATGTCTCTCATAAGTTGCCATTATTGTTTCCTCCTGTGGCTATTGCCGGAAAGAAAAGTTTTAAGTGGTGTGAAACCAAGCCTAGAGCGCTTTCACTTTCACAACTTCCTTACCTTCTGGGTCCAGCATGTGAACTGCACAGGCAATACATGGATCAAAAGAATGCACAGTACGAAGAACCTCAAGAGGTTTTTCGGGGTCGGCAATCGGATTGCCCATAAGGGATGCTTCATAGGGTCCAGGTTGACCTTCCGCGTCCCGGGGGCCTGCGTTCCAGGTAGAAGGTACCACGCACTGGTAGTTTTTGATCTTACCGTCCTGGATAACAATCCAATGGGAAAGTAGGCCACGGGGGGCTTCATGGACACCGACACCTCGCTGTTCCCCTTTGGGAAATACTGGTGGGTTGAAGATCTCGTAATCGCCGGAAGCAATGTTATTGACCAGCAGGTCCCAGTGCTTGAGGGCGAGGTCAGCCATCATGCCTGCACGAACTGCACGGGCGGCATGGCGTCCGATGGTTCCGTGTAGAATCTCTGGTCCCAATGTAGCGCCTGCAACGGCACTGACGCGGGCGAGGAATGCATCTACATTTTTGACGGTCATCTCATGGCCTTGAGCGTAGCCAACTACCATCTGAGCCAGAGGGCCAACCTGCATCGGTTTACCCTGGAAACGTGGTGCCTTCAACCAGCTATAGCGACCCTCGTCTTCAAAATCGGTATATGTAGGATCGGTTGTGGATTCCCAGGGATGCTTGGACCAGTCGCCATCATACCAGGCTTTGGCAATGGATTCTTCAACATTTTCCTTGAAATATGGATCGGCAAGGCCGGTAATCGGTTTGATTGTACCAAGATCACCGTCGAAAACGGTTCCTCCCGGTAGATCGGATCTGGTCCCGGCTGCATCAAGGAACATGTCCGGAGCTGCGAGGTAGTTGGTAACCCCCGGACCGTATGGGATCCAGTCGGCATACAGGGCACCGATTGCAACAACGTCGGTCTGGTAGACCATCTTGATAAAGTCTCTTACTTCTTCTACCAGTTGTTTGATATAGTAGAGCCGCTCCATGGTTACAGCGGTCTGGTTCTCAGGGTTAATGTTAGTGGTAACACCACCTACTGAGAGGTTCTGGACATGTGGGTTTTTCCCCCCGATTATACCAAGAGCCATAGTGGCTTTGCGCTGATAGTCGAGTGCTTCAAGGTAGTGGGAGACTGCCATGAGATTAGCCTCGGGTGGCAGTTTCATAGCAGGATGGCCCCAATATGCATTGGCAAAAGGTCCAAGTTGGCCGCTGGCCACAAGGTTTTTAAGCTTATCTTTCACAGCTGCAAAGCGTTTTGGGCTATTGCCTGGCCAGTCTGAGAGGCTGTCGGCCAGTTGGGCGGTGGCCACGGGATCTGCATCCAGGGCGGACACCACATCGACCCAGTCAAGGGCGGAAAGTGCGTAAAAATGGACAATATGGTCATGCAGGCAGTGTATTGACTGGACCATATTGCGAATTAACTGGGCGTTGAGGGGGATTTCAAGCCCGAGAGCGTTTTCAACTGCACGAACTGAAGCCAGGGCGTGAACAGTGGTGCAGACCCCGCAGATACGCTGAACAAAGAGCCATGCGTCACGGGGGTCCCGGCCTTTGAGAATGTTTTCAAGACCACGGTACATCTGGCCGGAGGACCATGCCTTGGTGACTAGTCCTTCGTCAACTTCGATATCTACTCTTAAGTGTCCCTCAATCCGAGTGATCGGATCAATGGTAATTCGCTGAGCCATGTGTAAAACCCTCCATATAAGATTAGTGCCTTACCCCTCAAGGGGGCACTGAACTGAGTACTCCTGAAAGCCTGTCATAAAAACAAGAAATCTGGAGAGTGTTTTGAAATTAGGAACTTAAAGTAACCTCAGGCACTTATACCCCCTTGTGGGGTGTTGAATTACCAGCTGCAGTAAAGTTTTCTGCCTTCAGGCGCCGATAATAATATTTTTTGCAAATGGTCGGTGTAAAACCAGACAAACTATCATGTTGTGGCTATTCGTTATCGTTTTTTTTGCCTTTGATCAGACGTTTACCAATACCGACTGCGGCATGAATGCCGACTGCTGCGGCTGTAACGCCTAAAACGGTTTTGCCAACCTTGTCTGCGCTGTCTATGATTCCGGCGGAGGGAATTTTTACCATCGGTAATCTTTCATAGAATGGAGTCATGGTATCCCAGAAATTTGGCTCGGTGCATCCAACGCATCCGTGGCCGACACTTACCGGCCAAACACCGACGTTATTGAAACGGACAGCAGGGCAGTTGGAGAAGGTCTCTGGGCCCTTGCAACCAACTTTGTAGAGGCAGTAGCCGAGTTTGTGGAACTCGTCACCGAATTGTTCAACAAAGCGACCCTCGTCAAAGTGAGCTCGGCGCTCGCAATGGTCATGTATTCTACGACCATAGGCAAAGAGTGGGCGGTTGAGGTTATCGAGAGCAGGTAGCCTTTTGAATGTCAGGTAGTGGAGAATAGTTCCCAGGAAAGAAACCGGATTAGGCGGACAGCCGGAAATGTTGACAATCGGTACGCCGCTCACCAGGTCCTGTACTCCTACCGCACCTGTTGGATTAGGGGCAGCAGCCTGAACGCCGCCGAAGGTGGCACAGGTGCCGATTGCAATGATCGCCGAAGCCTTGGGAGCAACTTCAGCCAGGATGTCCATGGCGGTTTTTCCGGCAATTTTGCAGTAAATGCCGCCGTCCTTGGTGGGGATTGCACCTTCTACAACCAAAATAAAAGGATGGTTCTCAACAGTGTCATTGAGGTTCTGCTCTGCCTGATAGCCTGCGGCAGCCATGACGGTTTCGTGGTAATCAAGTGAGATGATGTCGAGTATCAGGCGAGCCAGGTCGGGGTGGGAGGATCGTAGTAAGCTTTCGGTACAGCCTGTGCATTCTTGAAAGTGGAGCCAGATAACCCGAGGGCGTTCGGCGGTTGCGGCCGCCTCGACGAGTTTAGGAATCATCGCCTCAGACATCCCTAAAGCGGCTGCCGCCATTGTGCACCCCTTGAGGAATCCGCGTCGATCAAGTTGCGGGTCCAGCTTTTTATTTACTGTGTCTGCCATATTAACCTCCTGTTGCTGTGTGATAACAATTGTGCGCAAGCGCGCGATGCTTCATCGTGAAGATAGCTGAAGGATTAAAATTACAAAAAATACCAACAAAAAAATCAAGCCAGTCGGCTTTGTTGTTTTTTGATGGTTTTGTGTAACTAAGTTTGTGTAAAAAATTATATGTCAATGGGCTTGGAATATACGAGTAAACAAGATGAAAGAAGCCGGTCAACTGGTTGGCTGTGGTGACTGAAGTGAAAAGAGGGTGGTGCTGGAGTTCTGGCTGAAGTGTGGGGCTGGGTCTCTGGTGGTGGATTAATCTGTGGCTGGAATGTAAAGACAGCGATGCGTCAGAGTTAGAAAGTGTATGTAAAATAGTTCGTTTCGTCATTGTGCAAAAAGTGCGTCAAATGTTGATGGTGGACATTGAGACTCTTGTGCAAACGATACTTCTAAAATCACAAAGTGTTACAGAGTAACATTAACAAAGTGCAGAATCAAGGTGTTTTGCTAACATCAAGGTAGGTTGGTGGAGTGTTGAGCGAACGGATGTCTCTGTTGCGCAATATGCACACCCTGTAGCGCGATTGAATTGTCTGGTGGTCGCTACGCACAATATGAACAATCGGTCTATGAATGGTGCGGGCAGGGGGCGCTTGGGGATTACTTTTGGGAATTAATGAAAAAGGGGCAGGCTGTAATTGGCAAGAGATGGTTTTGGCGAACCCTGACAAGCGCGATTTTCTTCAGCTCCACTCCCCCTAAGGGGTAAATGATGATCATTTCTTGAAGCCGAAAATGCCACCTTTGGTTTTTGTAGAAAATGCAGGTTTACCTTTTGGAGGTGAAGATTTTCTGCGGGGTCGTTTTCTCTCCTCTTCTGCAGGTTGGATCGGCTGTGTTCCCAGGAGCAGGTGGTCAATGGATTTGCCAGTGGTGGCTGCAGTGTAAAAATGATAAAAGAGGGTGCTTTTTTTGAAATAACTTTTTTTCTTCAGCCATTTTGGCCAGCTGTTTTGCTGTTTGTTGTGAATAAGCTGAGAAAGGTTGATCAACAGATTGACAACTTCCTGACGGAGTGAACGGCGGAGGTTAAGTTCAACACCGATGGTTCGATCAATTTCTTCGCGGATTTTTTTTGAAAGTTGGAAAAGCGGGGCACCTTTTCGAAACTGACTGATAAGCTGATAACGGGCTTCTGCCCATGGAATAAGAAAAAGACCGATCAGGAAAAAGTCGGGCTGGCGATGGATTTTTAAGCTCAGGGACAAGGTGTTGATTCGGTCTATGGTTCGACAGATTCCAGTGAGCAGTTCACGGGGGTTTTCAGAAGGAGCGGAGTTACTGGCAAATATTTTTCGATAGAAGGGGAGCAGGGAGAACAGGAGTTCCGAATCCACGGCCAGTTCAAACCAGGATTCTGCTGCGCCGCTATACAGATCCTTTAAGAATTCATCACGAAGTCGGGAGGGAGGGCAGAGTGAGAGCTTATGACTGTTGCCGCAAACAGCCTGCCAGGTATGTTCTTCGATGGTGAAATTGGTCCTTGCGGCATGGCGGATTGCCCGCATCATTCGAACAGGATCTCGGCCTATGCGTTTAGCTGGTTCGCCAACGATTCGGATAATGCCCCGGTCCAGGTCCAGGCTGCCGTCAACGTAGTCGATTATGGTATTGTTTTCAATTTCGTAAAAAAGTGAGTTGATGGTAAGATCTCGACGTCTTGCATCCTCGCTCAAGGTCCCAAAGGTGTTGTTGGGCGCAAGGACTGCTTCAGGGCCATCCATGTCGTGCTCGCTGAGAGATCGAAGCGTGCTGATCTCAATGGTTTTACCACCCCTGAAAAAGATCTGGACCAGGCGAAATCTTCGCCCGATTGTATTGCTGTTGGGGAAAAGTTTGCGAAGCTGTCCTGGCCGAGCGTCAGTGCTGATATCAAAATCTTTAGGGGTTTTGCCGAGGTATAAGTCGCGAACCCCGCCACCAACAAGGTAACCGGCAAAACCAGCATCCCTGAGTTTTCTGAGGACGTAAAGAGCATCCCTGTCAATCATCTCTGTGGTGATTGGATGGTTTTCCGGCGGGATAATACGACCCGCATAAGGGTTGGCCGCATCCTGGGAAATTTCAGTTTTTGTAAGGGGACTCATGTTTGAGCTGGTATGTGTCAAAATGACGGACTGAATCCTCTCCCCTCTTTATACATCGATTCGGCTTGTTCCTTAAATTGCCTGAAGATCTCAGCAACAGGGAGAATCTCCTTCATTTTGTAGGTGTTTTCACCGGAGAAGATTAAGCCCTCTTGGATGTTGCCTTCGCGGGCCATATTAAGACGCTCGGTAATGCAGTAGAGATGATCGCACTTTTTCAGGCATACTTGCGGACACTTTTTGGTGCTAACGTCTTCACCTGCGTTCATCGCCTTCACAAAGGGGTTATTTAAGGCACGTCCGGGCATACCGACCGGCGATGAGGTGAGAACGATATCCTCTTTTTTAGCATTGAGATACGCCTGTTTGAACTCGTCGGCAATATCACACTCTTCGCTCAAGACAAACCTGGAAGCAATCTGAACCCCGTCGGCGCCATACTTGTCCATCATCTCGGCCATTTCAAAGCCGTTGGTTATGCCGCCGGCGGCGATAAGGGGTATGTTTCTGACGACCTCGCGGACGGGGGGAAATATCTCACGCAGGGGTTTGTCGGTACCAAGATGCCCTCCGGCTTCCTTTGATTCAACGATAACGGCGGCAGCGCCAAGTTTCTCGGAGAGTTTGGCAAGAGCAGCAGAGCTGACGATCATGACGATAGGGATGTTATGTTCTCGCCCGATTTTAAAGATATCCCGGGAAAATCCTGCGCCGGTGATAATCATGTCGATTCCGGCGTCAATGGAACTCATGACGAGTTGGTAGAAATCCTTCATGGCGTACATGATGTTGACTGCTACTACTCCGTCTGTCGCTGCTTTTGCTTTTTTGATATCATCGTGGAGTTCTTCGGGTGGTAAGCCGGATCCACCGATAACTCCGATTCCGCCACAATTGGCAACCGGGATAGCAAGTGCTGAAGTGGATACCCGAATGGACATCCCTCCCTGGATTAAGGGGAAAGTGGCTTTGAAACCGGCAATATTGAGTGATGGTAACTTCATGCAGAAAGAACTCCTTTTAGTGCCTTGGAAATAATTTTTTTGTTTTTTTGCATAACAATAATTTCGTGAAGACACTTATGCCCCTCAGGGGGGCACTGAACAGAGTGCCCCTTTGTGGGCACTGACAAGTGTACCCCCATAAAGGAGTACCGAATAAAGCACCCTTCAAGGGGGTACTGGAAATTGCACCCCTCAAAAGGGTATTACAAAGAATTCCTTTTGTCGGAGTTTGAAAACAATAGCTATAAGATAATGCACCTCTTGCCTGATTTTGTCAAGAGTAGTATGCGCTCAATTATAGTGAGAAGAATAGTGAGAAGATTTGTCGGAGATGCCCGGAAAACAACTACTTTTACAGGAGAAATGGCAAGGTTCTAAGGGGGGCCGGTGGGTGAACTTGACAAAACCATAAAATTGCGGTTAAATTCCAGGTTTTTGACTTGAATTACGCTTATTTTTATTTTCTATTTTATTATTGGAGATTGTTTTGAAGATCAAGGCCCTGAAAGGCTTTAAAGATATTGTGCCGGGAGAGGTAGAGCTGTGGCAGTACCTTGAAAGAGTGGCAAGAGACGTCTTTGACAGATTTCATTTTAGAGAGATTCGTCTGCCCATTCTGGAAGAAACCGAATTGTTTGCCCGATCTATAGGGGAAGCCACGGACATTGTCGAAAAAGAGATGTATACTTTTGTCGATAAAAAAATCACAATGCGGCCCGAGGCAACGGCCTCCCTCTTGCGCGCCTATATAGAACATGGGCTCTATGTACAAAAACCAGTCCAAAAGCTGTTTACCATCGGTCCGATGTTTCGTCATGAGCGTCCCCAGAAGGGCAGGCTCAGGCAGTTTCATCAGATGGACATTGAGGTTCTTGGGTCTGAGAATGCACGGGTAGATACCGAGCTGATGGCTATGGGGGCAATGTTGCTTAATGAGTTGGGACTGCAGGTTAGCCTGGAGCTTAATTCTCTCGGTTGTCCTGAATGTCGGCCTGGTTATCGGACAGCACTCTTATCATATATAGAAGAACGACACGACTCGCTCTGTAGCGATTGCAAGAGAAGGAGTACCACCAATCCGCTACGGGTTCTTGACTGCAAAGTCCCCTCCTGTCGGAAGCAAATTCTTGACGCACCATCCATTCTTGATCATCTTTGTGGCCAATGTGAAGACCATTTCGACAAGGTCCAGGCAGGCCTGCAGCAGCTGGGGGTGGAGTACCGGTTGAATAAATTTATGGTTCGGGGACTGGACTATTACTGTCGCACTACCTTTGAATTTATAACCACTGACCTTGGTGCCCAGGCTGCTGTGGCGGCCGGAGGAAGATACGATGGGCTCATCGAGACGCTTGGTGGCCCCTCAAATAGCCCTGGTATCGGTTTTGCTATCGGTATGGAACGGCTGGTTTTACTGTTGCAGCAGCAGGAAACATCCTATGTCGAGGCTGATCAAGTCGATCTTTACATTGCCGGAATTGGTAAGCAGGGTTCCCAGGTAGGATTTGGGCTTGCCCATGAAATGCGAGCCGGGAAATATTCTGTTGCTATGGATCACGAGGGGCGAAGTCTGAAAAGTCAGATGAAACAAGCCAATAAGACCGGAGCCCGCTTTGTCCTGATCATTGGCGATGCTGAGCTTGAGTCGGGCAAAGGAATTTTACGCAATATGCTGAGTAAAGAAGATCAGCAGGAAATAGACCTTTCGGCATCTGCAATTGTCGAATGTATTCC
Organism: Desulforhopalus sp.; assembly: GCA_013139415.1. GTDB lineage: Bacteria > Desulfobacterota > Desulfobulbia > Desulfobulbales > Desulfocapsaceae > Desulforhopalus_A. The sequence continues at coordinate 2,934 of WTAT01000212.1, read as the reverse complement.
AGAGAAATCTCCAATTGCTGATTCAATTATGAGTGGGCGCCTGAAAGAAAAAAATTCAACAGATTAATAAATTATGGAATCAATGGGAAAGTTGAGCCGGACGCATTCGTGTGGTGATCTCGGCATAAAAAATGAAGGTGAGCAGGTAACGCTGATGGGCTGGGTTCTGCGAAGGCGTGACCACGGTGGGGTTATTTTTATAGATCTGCGTGATCGCGGAGGGATCACTCAGGTGGTTTTTAATCCCGAAATTAATCCGGAAGAACACGAAAAGGCCCATCAGATCCGCAGTGAGTGGGTTCTGGCAATACGTGGACGAGTCGAAGCCAGACCCGGTGATATGGCAAATCCTAAACTTGCAACCGGGGAGATAGAGGTCCTGGTGGATGAACTGCGTCTTCTCAATAGCAGCGAGACTCCTCCATTTCCACTTGATGAAGAAACTGAGGTGTCGGACAACCTCAGGTTACAGTATCGGTATCTCGATCTGCGTCGACCGGAAATGGCTGCTAATCTGATCATGCGTCATAAAGCGGTGCAGAGTGTTCGAAATTATTTGAACGATCTCGATTTCCTCGATATTGAAACCCCCATGCTCACCCGTTCCACTCCTGAAGGAGCCCGGGATTATCTGGTTCCCAGCCGGGTGAATAGTGGAAAATTCTATGCCCTGCCCCAGTCTCCACAGCTCTTTAAACAGTTGCTGATGATTGCCGGAATGGACAGGTATTACCAGATTGTCAAATGTTTTCGTGACGAAGACCTGCGCGCCGATCGACAGCCTGAGTTTACCCAGATAGATATGGAGCTCAGTTTTGTTGACGAAGAGCAGGTTATGGCCATCAATGAAGGAATGATCGCCACTCTTTTTAAAGACACTCTTGGTTTAGAGTTTGCTCCACCTTTTCCGCGGTTGACCTTTGATGAGGCGATGGACCGGTTCGGGACCGACCGACCGGATGTCCGGTTTGGTATGGAATTGGTTGATCTCACTGAGATCGCATTAAATTGCGGCTTTAAGGTGTTTAGATCTATTGCTGACAAGGGCGGGACGGTTCGGGCGATCAATGCCAAAGGCTGTGCTGGTTTCACCCGTAAAGAGCTCGATGTCCTGACCGATTATGTTACCCAGTTCGGAGCAAAAGGACTTGCCTGGGTGAAGATGAAGGCTGACGGGGAATGGCAGTCACCTATCGCCAAGTTCTTTACCGACGAAGAGCGGGCAACTATAGCTGCAGCCACCGATGCGGTGGAAGGGGATCTGCTCTTTTTCGGTGCCGACAGCAAGAAGATTGTTTTTCAGGTGTTGGCCGAACTGCGGGTGGAACTTGCGAGACGTTTAGATCTCTTGAAAAAGGATGATTTTAACTTTGTCTGGATTACCGATTTTCCCCTTGTGGAATATGATGAGAAAGAGAAGCGCTTTCAAGCTCTGCATCATCCGTTCACCGCTCCAAAGGAAGAGGATATCGAAAAACTGGACACCGATCCTGCGGCAGTCTACAGCCGTGCCTATGACCTGGTGCTGAATGGTACCGAAATCGGTGGTGGTTCCATCCGTATCCATGATAAGAGCCTGCAATCTAAAGTGCTCGACGCCCTTGGTATTAGTGTAGAAGAAGCGAACGAGAAATTCGGTTTTTTGCTTCGTGCCCTGGAGCTTGGAGCTCCTCCGCACGGTGGCTTGGCCTTCGGGCTTGACCGACTGCTGATGATAATCACCGGCAGCGATTCTATTCGCAACGTTATTGCCTTTCCGAAAACCCAGAAGGCTACCTGCCCGCTTACTGAAGCGCCCGCTTCTGTAGCCAGGAAGCAGTTGACGGAACTCCACATCAGACCAGACTGGAAAGAGTAACATTCTAGCTATTAAGCTGCACCACATCTGTGCACGATCAGCCCGCTCAGCATACAAAAGCATCAAGCCTTCGCTTATCTGCCGATCGGGCTGTTTGCGGACATCTGCAGTACTGATAGGCAGTTAGTGCCTTACTCCAGATTTCCTGTCATTCAGTTCAATACCCCTCAAGGGGGTATTGAAAAAAATCCTGGCTTATTTTCCCGTTTACCGGGGTTAGAAAAGAGATCAGCCAACTCCATCCAGAGAGGCAATCGGGCCGTAATGGTTGGGACGTCGATCACGGAATACACCCCATCCCTCACGATACTTTCGTACTTCTTCAAGATCAAAAGTGTGAACCAGCACCGCTTCGTCGGTTTTATTTGCTTCCTGAACCTTTTCTCCTGTGTGATCAGCAATAAACGAAGAACCGTAAAAGGTGATATGGCAATTTTCATCTTCCGTCGCAACTTCCGTTCCAATTCTATTGGAGGCAACGAGCGGCATAAGGTTAGCGCCGGCATGCCCCTGCATGACGCGCTGCCAATGCCCGCTGCTGTCAAGCGGCGGGGCTGGAGGAGGCTCTGAACCAATGGCGGTCGGGTACATCAAAATCTCAGCGCCCTTCAGTGCCATACAGCGTGCAGACTCCGGAAACCACTGATCCCAGCATATTCCGACTCCTACTTCGGCGTATTTGGTATTCCACACCTGAAATCCGGTATCACCTGGATTAAAATACTGTTTCTCCTGGTATCCAGGCCCGTTAGGGATATGGGTTTTACGATACACTCCAAGGATTTCGCCATCTGCATCCACCATGGCAATGGAGTTAAAAAATGCACGATTTGCCCTTTCAAACCAGCTAAACGGCAAAACCACCTTCAACTCTTTTGCTAGCTGCTGAAAACGAACTATATTCTTATTTTCTTCCAGGGTTGTGGCCAGATCAAAATGCTTGGCCTCCTGTTCGATGCAAAAATAGGGTGCTTCAAACAGTTCCTGGATAAGTATGATTTGGGCACCTTGTCCGGCAGCCTGCCGAATGAGTGCTTCTGCTTTTTCCATATTGGTGGGTAAGTCCCAACTGACTT
>WTAT01000263.1 GCA_013139415.1 Desulforhopalus sp. | reverse complement strand
CCTTAGGTAGAAGGTTCTGCTGCACCTCTTGCGCCATCTCCAGACCTCTGCGCATCCGCATCATCTCCTTCAGTTGGGGCACCATCTCGTTAAAGGCTTGGGCCAGCAGATCGCGTTCATCACCTGTTGCTAGGTTCATGCGCGCCGAAAAGTCGCCCTTGGCAAGTTGGTGCACTGCATCAACCATAACTTGCAGAGGCCTGGTCATGGAGCGAGAACGCCACAAGGCCGTTAGGATCACGACAACGATTACCACAAACAAGGCTATGCCCGTTGCCAACCACTGTTCTTGATAGACCAAGGGAGTGAGCACAAGTACTGGCGTGAAGCTGAACACCAGTAGGCTGATCAAGACTCGCCAGCGTCTGCTCATCGGACTACTCCACACCTTGATTTCCAGCTCATACTACACTGACGTTCCACGGTGCAATAGACACGGCACCAGCATCACCGGACAGGGTGCCCACTCAAAAAGGGCGTGGGCTACGTCTCCCACTCTGCTGCGAGATGGCTTGTCACCCCTGACATGACAGCCAATGATAATAAAATCGGCGCCAATGCTGTCGGCAAGTTTGGCTGTTTCCGCTGCAACATCACCTTCCCAGCAGTTAAAGTAGAAATCCTCAAAATCATCCAACAGCGGTCGATATTTTTCCTCAAATTGCTTCTCCGCAGCCCGGGTCAACTCTGCAATCTGGCCATCTGTTACCTCTGGGTTGCGCAGACGGTGGTCCAGCACGTGAAGGATGTGCAACCGGGCCTGGCAGCACTTGGCCATTTTCAGAGCCATGCCAAAGGCGTTGTCGGTTACGTGAGTAAATTTCAACGGTATTAGGATTCTCTTGATCATAGGTGTATTCCTCAAAGCTAGGTCATGCCAAGTGGATGCCGGAGAAGACATTCTCTTCCGTCGTCCTTTTTTAGAATAACACAGCTAACCTCTCTTCCCCATAACGGTTCTACATCCCTTCCACCAGCTCATATCCGGCATGGCTCCAGGCAAAGGTGCCCCCGGCGAGGGAATAGACTCTCGTATAGCCGTTCTGCTGGAGATAGGAGGCCACGATATTGGAGCGGTAGCCCGTGCCGCAGTTCACAACGACCTCCTCGTCCTTGGGCAAGTTGAAGCCGTTATCCAGAATCTCGGTGAGTGGGAAGTGATTTGCGTTCTGGATATATCCACTGTCCCATTCCGCCTGGGTGCGCACGTCGATGAGGTGCTTTATTGTGCCACCATCAAGCCTGGCTTGGAGGTCCTGAACCGATAGCTGAGAAAGCTTTTCTACTTGTCTACCTGAGAATAACCATGAAGAGATACCACCAGAGAGGTAACCGTAGATGTTGTCATAGCCGATTCTGTGCAGCTCGGTGCACATGGCATCATAGCGCTCTCTGTCAGTGACCACGAGAAGAAGGTCGGCTTTGGGATCCACCACCATTCCCACCCAATTGGCAAGCTGCTTCTCAAAACCTATATTGAGAGACCCGGGAATGTGGAAGCCGCCGAAGGCTGCAGTGTCGCGCGTATCTATGACAACTGCCCCCCGGCTCATGCGTTCTTCGAACTGTTCAGGGGACATGGCCAGATCCAGTGGACAGCGCTCCAAAAGCGGAGCACCCATGATGTTGGTCTGTATGATGTGTGAGAAGCTTTTGGGTCTTGCCGGAAATTCACTGGTCATTTCGGCCTTGAAGTCATCAAAAGATTTGAACTGTAACATAGGGTTATTGTGGCGTTCAAATCCCAGGGTGGAACTCGTTTTGAAACTCATACCCCTACCACAAAGAGAACCCATCCCGTGTGCCGGAAAGACCTCCAGATGATCGGGGTATGCTGCCAGTCTTTCGTATAGTGAATTGTAGAGATTTTGAACCTGCTCCGAAAGGATTTCTTCGCCGGCCAGGTCGGGACGTCCGATGTCGCCAACAAAAAGCACATCACCTGTCAGGACCATCCAGGGCTCCTCCGAACGAGACTTGTCGGTAACCAGAAGCGAGATCGCATTGGGAGTATGACCCGGGGTATAGAGCACCTCCAGTTTGGCGTTGCCGATTTCAATGACATCGCCTTCCTTCAGCTTCTCATGTTCGAACTCCACGGGTGCATTCTCGTGCAAGCATACTTTGGCGCGGGTGTGCGAGCGCAGTTCCTGGCTGCCGCTAACATGGTCCGCGTGCACGTGGGTGTCGATGATATGGGTGATCTTCATGCCTTCGTTTCGGGAAATATCCAGATAGTCCTGCACGTCACGCTTGGGATCCACCACAACCATGGCCTGGGCGGCAGGACACCCGATGACATAAGAAAAGCAACCCAAGCCGGGCACGGTTATTTGTTCGAAATACATGATTCATCCTCCCTTCTGTTCAAACAATTCGGTGTTAGCACTCGAAGTGCTTTTCAATTGGTTGAGGTCAGCAATACGCATGCCATTCAAGAATATACTTTAACTTTCTGGAATCACAATGTTTTTTAAATATATATTGCTAGAGACACCCTGTTTATTTAGTTATCAGGTGTTAATAAATTAACAGTATTCAAATCAGGAAGCACCCCCGCCAATATCTCAGCCGAACTCCTCAGGCCAGAGTGTAAACTCCAGCAGCAACAATTGTTAATAGTGTTAACCATAATTAACACATACTGGGCATGGCTTTCCGCAAGGTTCTCTCCTAAGTACCTGTTATTACGAAATTTTAATAAATGGTTAATACAGGCATCATTTTTGCTGATAGACGGAAGAACTCTTTTTGTTTCCGGGAGGTGTTGCCGTGGAGATTGGCAGGAGAAATTTTTTGGGCATCCTCGGTGGAGCGGCTGCTGGCACACTTATCAACCCCCGCAGCCAGGCTGGGGCATCCGCCATAGAGACAGATGCGCCGGATGCTTTGGGCTGTCTCGTTGATACCACTCTATGCG
>WTAT01000369.1 GCA_013139415.1 Desulforhopalus sp. | reverse complement strand
ACAGTAGCAACCTCAATTTGGGGTAGATGTCAATATGGTCTAGGTTCGGACTGGCAATCTTTAATTCACGACTTGAATTTTGACCAGCCGTATCGGTCGAATTTCTCAAGAGTTGTTTTTCACTCTTAAGAATGTGTCCATTAAATTCCTACCACATCATATGGGTGGGTGTACCTTTTTGCGGCCATGATCGGCTTTGCAACCACCATTGCCGAACCATCTCTTATTGCTGTGGCCTATAAGGCGAGTGAGGTCTCAGCCGGCACGATCAGTCAATGGGGCTTAAGAATCACTGTTGCCATAGGAGTTGCTTTTGGAATCAGCCTTGGAACATTTCGTATTGTAACAGGCACCCCACTTTACATATATTCTTGTCGGCTATATGATTGTTGTTATGCAGACCATATTAGCCCCCAAAAGCATCATCCCTCTGGCGTATGATTCGGGCGGGGAAACAACGTCAACCGTTACAGTACCACTGGTGGCGGCGCTTGGTCTAGGCTTGTCTGCCACCGTACCAGGCCGGAATCCCGCTCTGGACGGTTTTGGCCTTATTGCTTTTGCCAGTCTTTTTCCGAACATAAGCGTTATGGGCTATGCTCAGTTAATGGCCTGGAATGCTAAACGTAAAACAAAATTCGTGGAGAAAACTCATGCGCTTTAAGCTTATTTTAGCCTCGGTAAAGGCGGATATTACTGACCGTATTGTTGATGCAGCAAAAGAGGCAGGAGCCACCGGGGCAACGATCATACCGGCCAGGGGGACAGGCATCCATGAGGCGAAAACCTTTTTTGGCCTTACCCTGGAGGCACAGACTGACATTATTATGCTCCTTATCGAAGAGCATCTTGTTGCCAAAATTCTGGAATCCATAAAGGAAGCGGGAGAATTCCATAAGCCAGGGACTGGCATTGCCTTTGTGCTTCCGGTTGAGCATATAGTGGGGCTGGAAAGTCAGATGGGTAAATTCAAGGAAGACGTTCGGAAAAGTTACTTTTAAGCAATACATGTATTTTTATGGAGGGAGAAAAATATGATAACTGACAACACCCCAATAGTTCGGGCCAGGGACGTGATGCATAAGAAGATTTTGTCCATTGACGGCATGGCCACGGCCAGGGAGGCTGCCGCTAAAATGCGTTCCGAAAAAGTGTATTCTCTTCTTGTCGAAAAAAGACATGCGGATGATGCCTGGGGCATACTGGTCTATCATGATTTCATTAAAGGGGTGATCATACCTGGCCGCTCCTCGGAAGAGGTGAATGTCTATGAAATTATGACAAAGCCTATTATTACCGTACCTGCTGACATGGACATACGCTATGTCGCCCGTCTGCTTTACCGGGCCGGCATACGAAGAGCTCCGGTTGATGATAGAGGGGAACTTGTTGGTGTGATTTCTCTTTCCTCGTTGATTCTTGACAATGAGCTTTTTTAGTTCTTTTCCAGGATGAATCAAATTCTTCCGCCACACCTCGTGTGGCGGAAGATGAAGGATATTGCATCTGTTACGTATCAATATTGCTCCAAAATGCTACAGGGTTTGTTGTTAAAGAAGCCCTACTGGTCAATTCATGCAACAACATGGAGGCGGAAGGTGTTACGAATTGGTTTATTTTTAGCCACTAACCTGGCAATCCTGGTTTTACTAGGAATCGTAATGAGTATTCTTGGAATTGACTCCCGGAGTACATCCGGACTGCTGGTAATGGCAGCCCTCTTCGGTATGGGAGGATCCTTTATTTCTCTGGCGCTCTCCAAATGGATTGCCAAAAAGTCAACCGGCGCTCAAATCATCGTGAATCCATGCAATCCGACTGAGCACTGGCTGTATGACACTGTTGCCCGAATGGCAAAGGAAGCTGAAATAGGAATGCCTGAAGTTGCAATATACAATTCACCGGACATGAATGCTTTTGCAACGGGTATGAAGAAGAACAATGCTCTTATCGCCGTTTCTTCCGGGTTGCTGCAAAATATGCCTCACGACGAGATAGAGGCGGTTCTCGCTCATGAAATCACCCATGTGGCCTGTGGAGACATGGTAACTCTCTCCCTGATACAAGGTGTTTTAAACACATTCGTCATCCTCCTCTCTCGTCTTGCAGCCAATATTATCAATAATTTCCTAAGTGACGAGGATGGAGAGGGTCTTGGTTTTTTTTTGGTTATATGGCCGTAACCATAGTCCTGGAACTTGTATTGGGACTCTTTGCCTCGATTATCGTCATGTGGTTCTCGAGAAGAAGGGAATTTGTCGCTGACAAAGGTGCCGTCTATCTCTGCAGCAAAGAAAAAATGGTGAGCGCATTGCAAAGACTGCAGTCCAGCCAACAGCCTTCACATCTCCCCGATCAGGTTGCTGCCTTTGGCATCCGTCCCTCCGAGGGAGCCTGTTTCTAACCGGATAACACTCAATTTTGAGTGATAAACAGAAACTTGATAAATTCAACTTCACGATTTTTTTCCTTATATTACAAGTATCAGAAATGAAATTGTATTTCAAGCTACAAGGCAACAAATGGTCAGGCTGGTGTAGCTTGATCAAGCTGGAATAGGAAATCCAAGATGTTTCCTGACCATCAACAATCCGGAGATGGTCAGGAATTATCTCTTACGTAATAACATTCGTTTTTCACCTCGTTCCAACTGAAAGATAAGAAAGTAGTATCAGTCATCCGATTCGCCTGAAATGGAGCAACGTTTCATCACGGATTTTGCCTGAAACGGCTAAGTTTC
>WTAT01000321.1 GCA_013139415.1 Desulforhopalus sp. | reverse complement strand
GTCTCACTATAAATTTTTCCGGGTCAAGTCCTTTTTCCACGCTCGCAGCACCACTGAGTGAAACTTCTCGTTCACCCGATACACCGCCAGCCACTAAAGCAATATGTAGCTTTTCTTTCTGCATAGTTTTCATCCCTCTGATTTTCAAATCTATCTCATGGATATCAATTTATAATACCCTCCCCGACACTGGTAATTACTTTAAAAGCAGATAACCAAACAGCTGACTTAAGGCTACCTTGAAAAATTAGATTTTTCGATCAAGTTCAAGGCATGGAGAAATTTTACCACATGCATATAATTGATATCGGAGTCGAAGTTTATGCCCTGCTTTCAAGGGTGCTTACCTCCGAGGATAAAATTTTTTCCATAACGCAGAGATTGGAAGAAAAAGCAATTTTTCAAGGTAGCCTTAACCTTTCACTTACCCTTCCCAACGACCAAGTATCACGCAAAAACGTAAAATGTTTTAAACCAGGTAAGTTTACTACAATGGAATTCTGGCCCCCCTCTCTAAACACCAATAATACGCCGTGCCACGGTTGACATAACACTAGCTTCGACAAGAAGTATTGAGCAATACCTCCAGGTATTTGTCCACGGCGCGATCGACCGAAAACTCAGTGGCCCGCTGCTGCAAACGAAAACTCGTCCGCGGTGCATCCAACGTTGCCTGAATCGCCAGCGAAAGGGCTTCGTCGTCACCCGGAGTCACCAGTCGTCCGTAGGCTCCTCGGTCAAGAATTTCGATCGGACCGCTGGGACAGTCAGTGCTCACCACTGGACAGCCGCAAGCCATAGCTTCAACCAGGACGCCCGGAAACCCCTCCCAGGCCGAAGACAACCCCAATACCGAGGCACGGCCCATCCAGCGAAAGGGCTTGTCAATGTCCCCTGGACACTCCACGTCTCCGGCCACCCCCAACTGCTGTGCCAGGGCGATAATGTCAGCCTGCCTCTTACCTTTGCCGAGAATGATCAGACGGGCTGGTCGTTGCGCTCGAACCCTGGCGAACGCTTTCAGCAGGGTGGGGTAATCCTTGGCCGCGGCGAACCGCCCAGCCCCCAACAGTACCGGTGGTTGCCCCGGTGCGAACCAGGGATGGTCAAGGGGCGCGGCAGCTTTAGCCGAAACGTCAGGAGTATATGTCGGGTTGTAGATGGTGAAAATGCGATCTTTAGGGACAGCGGTGTATTCACAGATATCCTCGGCGATGCCGTCGGCGACGGCAATGATCGAATCAGCCCAGCCATACAGACATCGCGCCAGCCACAGCCGCAGCGGTCGCTCGTGATGCCCCTCGCCCTTGATGCTCCGGGTTAGATGGGTACTGACCCGAAGCACTAAAGGCACCGGCACCTTGGCCAGTCGATGAGCCCAGGCAGCGCTCATGTGTACATGGTTTGCAGCGGACATCAGCACGTTGGGCCGACGCTGACGTAGATATCTTGACAGGGCGGGCACGGCTGCGCTGATCTGGTTTCTGCGTGCACGCCATTTGAGGGCGCCGGCCAGACGAATCCCCACAGATTTCAATACCACAAGCTCAACACCGGCCGGCACCTGATCCTCCAACGGACCTTTCGGATTCAGCACTATCAGATCCACAAGATAACCGCGCTCGACAAAGGCCTGAGCCAAGGTGATCGTGCGCCGAGTTGCGCCGCCCCCGGATAATCCATAAATAAAAATTGCCAGCCGTCCTGGAGATTTTCCTTTATTGAGATTATTTATCCTGGTAGTCATGATAATTGAATGGCTCTCTCCAAGTAATTTACGCACAGCAATAACGCCGCCAGTTGCTATAATTGCGTGACATAATTCCACCCGGTTCATCATATTATAGCAAATCATGATGCAGCAGATGGTTTCGAACCTCTATGCAAGTTTACCCTACAAAAAACGCTAACCCCGGTAAACAGGAAATCTGGAGTAAGGCACTAAATCTCATAGGCAGGAAGCTATCTTTTCCACTGCTCCAACCAAGCCTGAAACATCAACACATCCCATAAATAATAATGCCAACGGCGTTTACCACTGACATATTCACGCCACATGCTCCGGACAGGCCCTGGATTGAAAAACCCCTCCTCCCGCAGCCGCTTTTCATCCAGCAGAGCTTCAGCCCAATCTCTCAGGGGACCACGTAGCCAAAGTTCTATGGGTACCTTAAAACCCATTTTAGGTCGCTCCATGAGTTTCCGCGGGACATAACGATACAGCACCTCTCTCATCAGCCACTTTCCCTTACCATCTTGATATTTGAGTGACATTGGCACTTTCCAGGCAAATTCTACAACTCTGTGGTCTAATAAAGGCACTCGTGCTTCAAGACTGACCGCCATACTTGCGCGATCCACCTTGGTAAGAATGTCATCCGGCAGGTAAGTCTGGCTATCAAGGTACATCATGCGCTCACGTATCCCAGGCAGTTTCGGTAGGCGTTCCGGCGTTGTAAACAGAGTGCCCCCCCCCACTCCACCCAAAACCAACTCTGTAGAATGTTTCCAATGGGAAACTAACCGATGGTAATAAGAGACGTCAGACCTCTCTTTTAGTACTTCAGCTACTTTAACCAATTGGTCTGCCAGATGCGGGACTTGAAAAGACTTAGGAAGAAGTTGTACCAGATGCCCAACCGACGCACCTGGAACAGCCAGTATCAGTTTCCCCAATAACTGCCGCAGAGGCAATGGACATAGCCGCAGGAAACGCCAATTTTTGAAGGCCTGATTATAGCGTTTGTACCCATAGAAGAGTTCATCGCCTCCGTCACCAGAAAGGCTCACTGTCACATGCTTCCTAGCCAACTGGCTCACCATCAAAACGGGAATCTGGGAAGAGTCCGAAAAAGGTTCATCCCAGATGGCCGGTAAGCCTGGTATAACCGCCATGGCTTCCTCCGGACTCACGTAGAGTTCGGTGTGATCTGTACCCAGATACTTGGCCACGGCCTTGGCCTGAACAGCCTCGTTATATTTCTTTTCGTGAAAACCGATGGTGAACGTTTTGATCGGTCGGGTCGACTGCGACTGCATTAGTGCAGCCACCAGAGTAGAATCAAAACCTCCAGAGAGGAAAGTACCTAAAGGTACATCAGCTGCCATGCGCCGATAAACAGCATCACGCAACAGCCTATTGAGTTCATCAGTAAGTTCCTCCGCTACGCTGTTATTACCCATCGCCCCAGCTTCGGCAAACACCCCAAGATCCCAATAACACAGAGGTTCCGAGACAACCTGCCCGGCGTCTCGGACAACCACAAAATGTGCCGGCGGCAACTTGTTGATACCCTGATAGATGCTCCAAGGCGTGGGGACATACTTATAACGCATGTAGAGCGCCAGGGAATTACGGTTAACTTCACCCGTCCAGTGAGGATGAGCTGTAAAACTCTTAAGCTCGGAACCAAACAGAAAGCTACCACGACAGCACCCATAGTAAAGTGGCTTCTCCCCCATACGATCTCTGGCCAAAGAAAGGGTGCGCTCCACCTTGTCCCATAGAGCGAAGGCAAACATACCATTCAACCGCTGGAGACCCCCTTCCAATCCCCAATACTGCAAAACAGCTAATAAAGTCTCGGTATCCGAATGACCGCGCCAATCAAAGTTTTCACCTTCACGTTCCAATTCAGCACGTAAATCCTGATGGTTATAAATCTCTCCATTAAAAACCAGTGTGAACCGACCACAGGGCGAACTCATTGGCTGGTGTCCGGCTGGAGAGAGATCAATAATGGCAAGACGCCTATGCCCCAAAGCCAGACCTGATTCATCATCTATCCAAACACCAGCATCATCTGGTCCCCGATGTTGGACTTGCCTTGCCATCCGTTCAATGACTGAAGCCTCGACACCTTCTTTGTCCCAGTAACCAACTATGCCACACATATCAGGATTGTTTTGTTTTTTCTGTTTTACACAACATAAATTGAGGAGATGTACTCATGCTCGTAGGCAGACCACAATTTTCTCATATTGAATTTTCTCATATTGTGAACTATTTAATTGAGGCCACAGCATAACGAGCAATATCATGCTGATAACCTGTAAGGGAGTAACTCGAAATTCTTTTGTAAACGACAACTAAATATTAGATTACGTATGAAACTCAGCCAATTCTGTAGGCGTAGGCATAATATGTTGATAACAAAAGAGAAATAAAATCCAGCAGGGTTGTCATCCCCGCCTGCGCGGGAATGACCAAAAAAGCAGCTGAGTTTCATACGTAATCAAAATTAAATATTAGCCGGAGAATCTATGCCGACCAGGCTCGATCCTTGATTACAACGGTCACGCTCTAGTCACACTCTATATACCAAAGAGGAGCTTTTCCACGACCAGGACAATGCCGCTTACCTACACGGTGCTTCAACTATCGATCTCAGTTTATCAGTATTCATATTGGCTATTTTTCGCAATATAAAAGCAACTGTTACGCTATATGCTTCTTCTGATTAAAGCGTACTTGAAATGAGAAAAGCATAGAAAAAGAATGGACATGACGCAATGTCTGGCAAATTTAGATTTCACTGTCTGGATCAAGGTCGCTGGTCGCATGAGGGAATTTGAAAGAATCGGTTAATCCTTGAGGAACCGGGCGATAGCGTCTGCGCCCCTTTCCGCCGCCGTAGAGTGAGGTTCCGAATAGAACGTGTAGTTAAAGGCCTCCTGCTGTCGCCTCAAATAATGAGGGTGTGTTTCAAATGCACGATCAAGAGCTTGACCCAATTCCGACTGGATTTCATCCACCACCTGGCCCAGTTGCCAGTGCAGATAAAAGGGATTCTCCCTCCAGGCAACCTTATGACCATTTAAGAAAATACAAGGACGTGGTTTGACGAGAAACTCGTAAACCTGGCTACTTACGTCGCCGAGATAGACATCAGCAGCGAGCATGTACGTCATATCACTTGATGCGCTACTCCCTGTATCTATATGGATGTTTGGAACAGACAGGTATTTTCCAGGCAAAAACGACTTGTGACGCTTTGATCTCTTGAACAGCACAACGTGAGGAGCAAAAATAAGATTATAATTTTGATTATGTACAAAAAAATCCAGGACCTCAAGACCTACCGTCTGCCACGAGGATACGGATTGATCAAAATGCGGATTGTATACAACAACGGGCTTGTCATTGTTAAAAAAATTAGGGACTTCCCGTTTCAGCCCCTGGATGACTTCAAACTTCGGCCAACCGATCACGGCATAACGTTCATGCTCCATCAGCCCAAGATCTTTTAACCGGTCAACATACTTTTGCCCCGGCAGCAAAGTCAGGTCAAAAGCGCCGGACTTTGCATCGAATCCACCTTCACGATCCCCAGCACCGTGGCGGGTGTGAATCATAACCAGGTTCTTGACACCGAAACGATTACGCAATTGCAGGCAATTGCGCTCAGGCGAGACAAGGGCATCCAGACCCCGGAAAAATGACAGGTTGTGACGTAGAACAACCCTTTTACGCTTAAAACTCCATTTCGAAATCAGAGGGTCAATCAATCGGTAATAGAGAGGTACAGGTAAGAGCCGAATTTCACACCGTTGATCTGGGTATAGAGCAGCAATTGTCTTGGCGAATGCCAATTCCTGTTCAGAAGAGCAGGCAATAACAACTTCGATGTCAGGATACTTTCTCGATAACTCAAAGGCACAAGGAACAGCCTGAGGAACCTGATGGGTGAAATAATGGTTAAAAAGAAATCCTACACGCATCTCATCTCCCTTAAGGTTAACCGCTATAAAGCATCGAACCCGGCAAACGGGAAGATAACCGGTACTCAGTCCAGTACCCCTCAAGGGGGTATTGAACTGAATGACAGACTTTCATGAGTAAGGCACTAAATAAGCGTCCACGGCCTTATCCACGGAAAATTCAGCTACCATCCTTCTTAAATTACTAGTCTTGGAGAAAAGGCAAGATTACCCTTTATTGTCATAATAAGGGCATTATGGTCGCCACAGCCGGTGGATAATAAGTAATCAATTTTGGGCCAATACAGAGGGGGAAGAAAAATGGAATGATTCAACCGTTAATTTCTTGACCAGCCCGCCTTCGGCAACCACCATTTTGTCTGATAGCATACACGAAGACAAGATAAAACTCTAGAAATCGCCACTCCACTGCAGAACCGGAATAAAAGTTGAAGCATATACAAAACAGCAAGTTAGAAGTCAAGAA
>WTAT01000606.1 GCA_013139415.1 Desulforhopalus sp. | reverse complement strand
AACAGTGAACTTGATCTTCAAATCCTTGTTCCAGTCAGAATTGGGCTTCAGTCTACCCTCCCGAATCCACTGGGCGTAGTATTCGTAGATATTCTTGGTTTCGAAGTTGTGCGCTATGTTGAATTTTTTCAGTCCGGCCCGGACTGCAAATGTGACGTGGCCTCACTCCGTATTGAGATACGTCTTGCACTTCAGCTCATCGGCCATTTCAGCCTTAGACCTCACAAGCTTTTCCCAACTTTCGTTATCGGCCAGGAACAGACAGTAGTTCTCTGCGGCCCATGCCTTGCTGCCGTAGGTCCAATCGACTCCCGCCAGGTGGAGAATCTTCCAGAGGGGAACCATTTCGTCAGGCTCAGTCATTGGCTCCCTGGAGTTCTGGTTGAGAAAAAACTCAGCACCAACCTTGTCGATAGGGGCTTCCATATCGGCAAACTCGGGCTGTGCCTCCCGGTACTCTTCGAGGACGTCCTCGACAACAAACTTGAAATCCTCAACCGGAGTTCCCATTGCGCTGCAGCTATCGGCAGCCACCGCTACATCGCAGGAATCACGAATTCCCTTAGGTCTCTCGTCACGCGGCCTTGCAGCCCGCACATTAAATATCAGTTGGGGGATATCGATCTTCATCGGACAAACATAGGAGCAGCGCTGGCACATAGTACACATCCAGGGCCAGTCGGACTCGAGTACTTCCTTATCCATTCCGAGAACCAACATACGCAGGAACTTTCTGGGATCCATTCCCTCAAGTCCTGTTGCGGGGCAGCCAGAGGAGCAGAGTCCACATGTGAGGCAGAGACTGAGATTCCCCTCGGGTAGAAGCTTCTTGACGTCATCAAGAATTTTATGTTTCACCCGTCCTTCTACTTTTATTACCACTTCAGCCATAATCATTTCCTTTCTATAGTAATAAAACGATAAGTCGGCCAACGACAACACACTTTCATTTTGTCAGGCCCACCCAACGCTTCCTCTGAAAGAGATTTGCAAGCCAGGTAATCACTACCCAAAGCAGGAGTAAACTAGCTTAATTCAACTTCTTTATCAAGAGATATCACCTCAATATTACAAACGAATAACATTCTTATTTTTAGCACTTCCAAGAGGCACGAAATTTCAACAACTTATAATTATCCGCTATTTATACACTTTTTAAAATAATTCCGTAAATACTCAACAACTGGATTCAGTCGAACATATGCAAATAATTTTTCCGAATGCTATAGCAAGTCGGGTGATTAGTGCCTTACCCCTCAAGGGGGCACTAAAATGAGTACTCCTGAAAGCCTGTCATTCAGTTCAATACCTGGTCAATCGCCTTCTGCAACTGCTTTGAGTGTATTTTACCTGCAAAGTGCACCGGGCTCTTACCGTGTAATGGATCCCAGCCACCGGGATCGGCATAGCAGAAGAACTGTGTCTCAAGACCAATTTTGCGCACCGCGTCCTCTACGGGATGGTCAATTAATCTCGAGGCAACCTCCCAGGTTGCGCCGCATGGCGCGCCACGAACAACCTCTACATCTTTGATTTTGCCTGCTTCAACTTCTACCCTGAACTCGGGAGCCCCAAAATTTTCCCCATAGTTGCCAAGACCAACCTGCCTTGGAAGCCCACATCAGGTTGGTGGGGTCATTACCCCGGCACCACTTATTTTTTTCCCCGAGGCAATAAGCGGTATCTTTTTTTTCACACACATCGCAGCAAGATCTGTCGATAGATCATTGTGCCTTAAGAAATCGAGCACGAGGTCACAATCGATGTCAGTCGGCAGGTATTCACTGGTGTCGTCAAGAACGGGAGACAATATCTCTTCAATATCGACGATATCAAGTTCGTAGAACTCTCGGCCATACTTCCTGAGTCCCTCAATCTTTAATTTGCCACTGCCGTTTTGCTGAAAAATCATCAGCCGTTGTTTGTTGGGTTTTATTGATTCACTCACAGCTTTTTCCTTTGTATATCGGCTTTAATCCGCACTTTAAGACAGAACTATTTTGTTTTCAGGCAAAGACAGGAAGTTGAGCATTCTACTCAACTTCCTGTCTTTGCGACCTGTATTTTCCTTAACTCAACTGTAAATACTGTTTTCGTTCTGCTACGGCAAGAATCAGATTCATAGCTCAATCTTTTTTTGACTTATTCACTTAAGATGGTGTCGTAATAATAGCGAAATTCACACGCCTCGAATATGAAGCTTTTTACTTAACCATCTCCAATTTGAGGTTTTTACGAGTTTGTCACTTAAACGATTCAACAATAACCCAAATAGCATCCAGTTTCCAACATTTTTACACAAATGCACATAACATTCTTACCGATCCATGCCGCAAACAACAAAGTGCACCTAAGCAGCAGTCGATTTGACATTTTTAATACGATCCTGTAAGAAACGAGTACCGATGTAGCTGCGCTACCAACTTGCAGGATAAGTGTGGCAACTCCCTATAGCAGACTCCCTATAGTAGACTCCCAATAGTAATTAGCTGGTGCCTGAAATGAACCGCCGGATATCACTGCCAAAATATATTCTAACGCCGCAAAAAAAAGGCAACACCGTCTATACCAAGATGAGCTATCCGGTACACTGCGGACGCTACAGTGTACTGGAAACAGACCATCATGTTTTCCATTTCAACCTCAACAACGAGATAATCCGAGCAAAAGCAAAGGGTGATGTTTGGGGCCACCCCCATGAATGGCTGAAACGGACGGCGGGAAACGACTGGGTATTTTACTCAACCGGGGGGTATACAGGAGTTTTTGAAGCTACCGGTGAATATTACCTGCCAAATTTCAGATATCCTACAAACTCCGTTTTGGGAGGGCATCCTTTTCGACTGCAAGAAATACACTCCCTTGCAGATAACTGGCACCAGATTCTCCTAGAGTTGTTGGGTAAAGTGGAATTCACGCTATCCGCGGAAACACAGTGCAACTGTACTCATAAGAAACTCCACGATTTTCTCACCAAAGCTACGGCAAACACTCCGCACAACCTGGAAAAAAAGGCTCGCCTGCTCTTTGACATTATCGGTGGTCGTATTTCTGTACTGCCGCCGGATGCGAGACATGTTGACTATAACCTTATCCCGCTGACCATTGCACAGGGATGTCTTTATAAGTGCAGGTTTTGTAAAGTCAAAAACGCTGCACTCTTCGCCGAAAAAGACCAAAGCGAAATCCGGAGTCAAATCTCAAGCCTTAAAAATCATTACGGAGCAGATCTTAAAAATTACAACAGCCTCTTTCTTGGGGAACACGACGCCTTGCTGGCCAGTGCCGGGCTGATTACTTTCAGTCTTGAAGAAGCGTATAGAGAATTTAATTTCAGCAACTCCTATCCCGAGGGCAGCAATGTTTTTCTCTTCGGCTCCGTAACCTCTCTATTGGAAGCCCCGGAACAGCTGTTCCAGGATTTGGAGAATTTGCCGCCGCTGATTTACATAAATATCGGTCTTGAGTCAGCTGACCAAGAAACCCTGGACAAAATCGGCAAACCCATTTCCGCCCATCAGGTACAGCAGGCCTTTGATCGTATTCAAGACATTAATAACCGCTATAACTCTATTGAAATAACGGCAAACTTCCTTATGGACGATACATTGCCCAAAAATCACTATCCTAAGATTATTGAACTTATCAGAGATGAACAGACCTTCACCAAACCAAAAGGGACGATTTACTTTTCACCTCTTACCTTCGGCAAACCGTCCCGTGCTCGTCTTTTTGAATTTAACAGACTAAAAATTCTAAGTAAATTCCCCACTTACCTATATATTATCCAACGCCTCTGAGAGAACCCCTCACATTTCATCATCAAACCAACCGGAGACAGACAATGATAGATTCCTCTCGATTGCGCAAAGAACGACTGGCTGCACGCGACAAACTCAGTTCTGAAGAGGTTGAACAAAAATCACTGGCCGTTCAGGAAAACCTATTAAAACTTAAAGAGATAAAAGATCGTCAGACAATCTTTGTCTATGTGAGTTTCAGGAGTGAGGTTGCTACCCTCACTCTGATTGATGCTCTGATCGATATGGGTAAAACCGTTATAGTCCCGATCACCAGGGTACAGGAAAAGAGACTGGATGCCATTCATATTACCAATCGGTTGTCAGACCTCGAACCCGGATACTGCGACATTCCCGAACCTAAAGAACTACTTTGTAAAACCAGGGAAGTTACCCCCGAAGGGATTGAGACCATCCTGCTGCCCGGTTCTGTTTTCGACGAAAGAGGAGGACGATTCGGATATGGTGGCGGATACTATGACCGATTCTTAGCCAAAGTACCGACGGCAGCGCGAATTGGACTGGCCTATGATCTACAAATCATAGAGAAGGCACCGCTACAGGAACACGACGAGATCCTCGATATGGTAGTCACCGAGAGCAGGGTAATCCGTGGTGGTAGGTAAAAGGAGACCGACATAACCCCGGTAAACGGGAAAATAAGCCAGGATTCTTTTCAATGCCCCTTGAGGGTACTCTTTTTAGTACCCCCTTGAGGGGATATTGAACTGGATGACAGGAAATCTGGAGTAAGGCACTGATAAATTTTGATAGCGTCGTAAAAACTACATGTTGCCAATTTTACGTCATTCACGCGTAGGCGGAAATATAGTGGTTTTAGTACGGTCTGGATTACCGCCTACGCGGCAATGACGCTACAGCGAAGTCATTACCAGAGTATTA
>WTAT01000013.1 GCA_013139415.1 Desulforhopalus sp. | reverse complement strand
ATGATATATGAATGCAAAAAAAGGGACAAAAATTCCGACCGTGACTTCCAGCTTCTATTGACCCTGTAATGAAAAAACTAAGAGAGATTTTTTTATGGACAATGAGAACTCTAAAAACTTGAAAGTGAGACTTTCCACCCTCTCGGCGGCGTCCGGGTGAGCGGCAAAAATTGGTCCGTCGGAGTTGGCGGATGTGTTGCAGGGGTTATCACTGCCGGTCGATGAACGCTTACTGGTCGGCATAGAAGGGGCGGATGATGCCGGGGTATTTCGTCTTGATGACCAGCGGGCGCTGGTGCAGACGGTTGATTTCTTCCCGCCGATGGTTGATGATCCTTATCGTTTCGGACAGATTGCGGCAGCCAATGCCTTCAGTGATGTTTACGCCATGGGAGGTCATCCGTTAACTGCCATGAATCTGGTGGCCTTCCCGATTAACTGTCTTGATCCTGCGATACTTCGCAACATTCTGGCTGGAGGTCTCGACAAAATTGCTGAAGCGGGGGCAGTGTTAGCGGGCGGGCACAGCATCGATGATCCGACCATAAAATATGGTCTTTCGGTTACCGGTGAGGTTCATCCTGAGCGGATCTGGCGTAACCAGGGAGCCCAGGTTGGCGATGTTCTGCTCTTGACCAAACCTTTGGGTAATGGGGTGTTGGCGACTGCTTTAAAAGCCAATTTTGTTACTGAGGACGAGATCTCTCAAGCTTTGGAGTGGATGTCGCGACTCAATGTTCTGCCGCCGGTAAATAGCAGCGAACCCTGGCGACAATGGGTTCGGGCCTGTACCGATGTCACCGGTTTTGGCTTTTTCGGCCATTTATGCGAAATGATCTCCGACGACAGGGTTGGGGCTTTGGTTGATCTGACTCATGTTCCACTGCTTGAGCGAGCTGAAGAATTTTGCAGTATGGGGATGTTTCCGGAAGGCGGGCATCGCAATCTTGATCATTTCGGTTGTCGCCTGCGGGGCCAGGATCTGGCCGACCCGATACTTTGCGATCTGCTTTTTGATCCTCAAACTTCGGGCGGTCTTTTGCTGGCTGTCGCTGCCGAGGGAGCCGAATCCGTAATTCGTGCTTTTAATACGGCCGGAACCGGCTGCTGGCCGGTGGGCCGCTTTACTGACAGCGACCCCGGTCGCATCCTGATAATCTAGAAAATTGCCCTAGGAGGCCGTCCGAAAACACCCTTCCCTCCAACTTTTATGTTATCCATGAAAAAGGCCGCAAGAAAAATCTTGCGGCCTTTTTGGGTTTTACGGAAGTGATGACAACATACCGAACCATTAATACAATTTGTTTTACCACCTCCCCGAATAGTCCCACCCTTTACAGTTGACATAAAGTAACTATTCAGGTCGGTTTGTAAATTATATAGAGGAGATAGGCTGGAAGGGGTTACCTTTGATAGCAGATGTAATAGAGTCAAGGATGTTATGCCCTTGTTTCCTTGCAGTGGATAAATAACTTCTAATCCGGGCAAAATGTTTGGCCCCTTGGATAGTACGAAAACAACCGGATATTTTAAGGCGTACTTTAATCATACGAATATCTTGTTCCGCAAGATTATTGCTGAATGGTACATTAATATCGTGCAGAAATGCGAGTATCGAATCCTCAAAATCGTCAAATCGCGTCAGAAGATTTTGAGATTTTGTTTTTGATTGTCGGCCTCTTTTCTTTTTTTTAGGTTTTTCGGGTAAAGGGTTGGCTTCCCATCCTTCAGACAGGATTTCATGGAATTGCTTGAGCCAATGATCCTTTTGTCCCGGGGTTAGTTGATCATTTTGCTCCCCGACAAAGTTGTTCATTTTCAAGAGGAGGTCAAACATCTTTTTTGCCCATGTTTGATCTTGTTGCTCGAATAAAAAAGTAAGTTCGCGTAAAAGATGGGGATTACATAGGCCATGTTTACAGCTATAACTGAAGTATGGTTTCCAGAAATCATGAATGAGACGTCCCTGAAAATTGGGCAAGATATTGAAGTGATCCATCGCTTCGGCTCCACGTTTTTCATGGACACCATAAAAGGTTAATAATTCGGTGCTGGCACTGTGCAACCAATGAAGTTTTTCTGCTGTTCGTGCCCCGCTTTCGTCCACATGAAGTACTTCGCTATCGGTTAAGGCATCGATAAGAGATTCTTCAAAGTGAGCAAGGTTGCTGTAACTACGCGAGGAGGCATTAAGTATAGTTGCCACACTGACTGAGGATCCATAAAGATCAGACACTAACTGACTCAATCTATCAGCGGGGATGAAATGCTGATTTTGCATATATACAAGCATTCCCCGGAATCTCGGGCCATACTGTACAGGGGCATTGACACCTTCAGGGAATGACGCTTTGACAGTTTGGCCGCACTGCGGACATATTTTTATCTCACTTTGGTATTCAATCACTTCGAGTTTTGGTTTAGGCAGCTCAAATACTTGACGACAATCGTGTTTGCTGACAGGTACATCTGAAAGGTCTGCGCAGCAGGAGCATGATGTTACTGGAAGAGGAATGACATAATCCGGTTCTTCTGCCTTCTCCAGGTTGTGCCCTTTGTGACCTTTTTGGCCGCCCGGCTTCTTGCCGGATTGTTTTCGAAGACTTTTGGTTTTAGGCCCAGACTTCTTTAGTCCATCAGAGGAAGGCGGTTTGCTACTATTTCGGCTGTTTTTATTGATCTGCTCTTCCAATTGTGTGACTCTTAGGATTAGCGTTTGTATCTGTTCCTGATGAGTCATGATAATATCCACAAGGGTTTCAGGAGTGGTTTTGGCAATATAGAGCAGTTGGGCGCGGGTAAACATTATGCCCCACTTTGGCATAATGCCTGTTTGAAGTTTTTGGTAAGAGGGTAGAGGAGAATATCCTTTACCGGTACAGATAATTTTGCGTATCGATCTTGCCTGGAACGACCTTTGGTTTGTCCAACACACAGCCAGTTGGCAGCTTTGTAGCAGGTTCCTCTGAAGAGATCACGCTCAACAAAAGTCTCGACCATGTGGATTGGATGGGCATATTTACTTTCCCAGTCTCTCTGGATGCGGCGCATGATACGGCCAAGAATATGGCTGGCAAGATGGGGAACACGGATTTTGGGCAGAATTAAAAATCGTGTATTATTGGTAA
>WTAT01000012.1 GCA_013139415.1 Desulforhopalus sp. | reverse complement strand
TAATGTCTCAGGGATTCAAGCTGCGGGAAAGGGCGGTGCTTCATTTTAATGTGGCCGATTTCGCTGTCGCTGTCGAACGGGTCACCGACAGCAGTTTACGGGAGCGACCACTTATTATTGCTCCCCTGCAGGCAGCACGGGCGGTGGTTTATGACATGAGTGAAGAGGCGTACGGGGAAGGGGTGCGCAAGGGGATGCCACTTAGACAGGCGAGCAGAATCTGCCGGGGAGCAGAGCTTCTTGCGCCCCGTGTCAGCCTTTACCAAAAGGCGATGCAGGCCTTTTTGAAGGAATTACAAGGCTATTCTCCCCTCATCGAATGCGGCCAGGCTGATGGCCATTTTTTTGTCGATGTTACCGGAACTCATCGATTGTACGGCCCCGCTCCTGATATCGGCTGGCGGGTGCGTCGTCATGTCCGGACCAGCCTCGGGATCAATCCGATCTGGACCCTTGGTACCAGTAAACTCGTGTCGAAAGTCGCTTCCAGGCTGGTGAAGCCGGTGGGCGAATATATCGTCACTGCCGGAGAAGAGGCGATCTTTCTCGCTCCGTTACCTATTAATCTCCTGCCCGGACTTTCCGGTAAGGAGCTGCGCAAGTTACAGGAATTTCGACTCACCACCATTGGCGCGCTGGCAAAGCTGAATCGTCACCAACTTATGGTGCCTTTTGGTAGTCGGTGTGATTATCTCCATGCTGCCAGCCGTGGTGTCGATGACAGCAGGGTCTGCAAACCCGCCACTGGCACGGAGGTCATTGACTACGAACACTCCTTTGCTGAGGACACCAACGATCAGCGGCAGTTGGAAGGAGTTGTTGCTACGCTTGCCAGCCGGGCAGGGTTTCAGTTACGAGCGCAGCTACAGGTTACCAGCCGGGTGGGGATCTGGTTGAAATATTCGGACGGTGGTCATGTAGTGCGTCAGGCTTCGTGCAGGGTCGGGACCTCCGGTGATGTACTTTTGCAGAAGCTCGCTCTGACTGCCTTGCAGCGTGCCTGGATGAGGCGGACGAGAATTCGCAGCTGCCGCCTGGTCTGTGACCGATTGCAGCGCCAGTCACCTCAACTGTCACTTTTTCCCGAACCGGAGAATCGGCAACTGCAGCAGAAAAAGGTCACCGGGGCCATGGATACTCTCCGCAGACGTTTTGGCCATGGGGTTATAGGTGTTGGTCGGCAGTACCCGGTTGATATTCCGGCAGACGATTCCGGCGGGTTGCCCGTTCATTAACCCTGCTTATTATCGTTCTTTTTTAGGTGGCCAGTAATGTTTCCTCTCCGCGTCAGGTCGTATTATTCCCTTTTGCAGGGCACTGCGTCACCCTCCGCCCTCTGTGTCCGAGCAAAAAAACTGGGATATTCTGGCCTGGCCATGACCGACAGGGATAACCTCTACGGACTTTGGGATTTCCTCAAAGCTTGCCGCCGTGAAGGGTTAAGGCCGATTGTCGGCGCGGAAATTTCTGAGCTGGGATCGAAGAAAATCATCACCTGCCTGGTACAAAACGAAGACGGTTATAGCAATCTATGCACCTTGCTGACCAGGCGGCATATGGACAAGAATTTTTGTCTCATGGATGATGTGGCCCTCCACACCGGTGGCCTGATTGTTCTTTGTCGTGATATTAGTTTGTTGCAGCAATATAAAGATCATGGGGTGCAGGTCATGGCCGACCTCGGTGCACAGCCCAATGCTATTAGTCGTTCTCTTCGTGTTTTTGCTGGAGAGCATGGCCTTGCGGCCGTTGCCACAGCCGACAGTGACATGAGTGAGGAAGGTGACAGGCAGCTTTACTGTCTTCTGCGGGCGGTCCGTGAAGGCAGCACAATTAGCAAGATGATGCAGCAAGAGACGACGGATACTGTCAACTGGCTGGCTGGTAAAGATGTGTATCGCAGGAAATTTGCTATATGGCCGGAGGTGGTACAGGAAACTGAGAAACTGGCTGTTACCTGCAGTTTTACCGGACCCAGTTTTGGTATTGTCATGCCGCCCTGGCGGAGCGGGGAAGGCCTGCAGCCGGAGCTGGTTCTGCGGGAAAAAGCTTATCTGGGGGCAAGGCGCAGGTATGGAGATGATCTGGGAGAGCCAGTGGTCGAACGGATCGAACATGAACTGAGAGTGATAGAAGATATGGGGTTTTCTTCCTATTTCCTGGTGGTGCGGGACATCGTCCACAGAAAGGGGGCGGATGGCAAGCGAAAAAAAAGGAGAATCTGTGGCCGCGGTTCGGGGGCGGCATCGCTGGTTGCCTACTGCCTGGACATAACCAATGTTTGTCCGATCAAATACAATCTCTATTTCGAGCGCTTTCTCAATCCAGGTCGGACCGATCCCCCTGATATTGATATCGATTTTTCCTGGGACGAGCGGGATGAAGTACTCGCTGATGTATTGCGGGATTATAAAGGTCATGCGGCAATGGTCTGCAACCATGTTTTTTTTCAACCACGCATGGCTATTCGGGAAACGGCTAAAACCTTTGGTCTGCCGGGGGGAGAAATTTCCCGGTTGACCAAGCGTATTCCCTGGGTGCATACCAGCGGGGCGGAAAACCTCGAACAGTGCCTTGTTTCTCTGCCGTCTCTAAAAGATCAGGATCTGTCGCCCCCCTGGCCGGAGGTTTTAAAGCTTGCCGAGAAATTGATTGGGGTGCCGCGTTATCTCTCTGTTCATCCGGGAGGAGTGGTGATTACCCCGAAACCGATCAGTAACTATGTGCCGGTGGAGCGGGCAGCCAAAGGGGTGCCGATTATTCAGTGGGAAAAAGACGGGGCGGAAGAGGCAGGGTTGGTCAAGATAGATATCCTGGGTAATCGGAGTCTGGGGGTTATTCGCGATAGTATTGCAGCAGTTCATACAGGGGGGGGGCTGTCTTGACGAGGAGAGCTGGCAGCCTGAAGATGATGCGGCGACTAAGATGTCAGTGGCCGATGGGGCGACTATGGGTTGTTTTTATATTGAGAGCCCAGCCATGCGCTTGCTGGAGA
>WTAT01000202.1 GCA_013139415.1 Desulforhopalus sp. | reverse complement strand
ACATAACGATTCGCCTTGGGACAGCTTCTGGTATAACAGCCGGGAAGACGCTTGTTATCTTCAGAGGGACACAGGTGGGTGTTGTGAGGGATGTAGACGTCACCGACGATTTGCAGGGAGTCGATCTCACTGTTGAAATGATCAAAAAAACCGAACCACATCTTCTTGAAGATGTAAAGTTTTGGGTCGAGAAGATAGATATTGAGGCTGGTCGGGTGACGGGATTGGACACCCTCTTTAGTGGTAGTTATATTGGTATGCAACGGGGATCTTCGGAAAAGCCGGCCCGCTCATTTGTCGCTCTTGAGCGCAGGCCGCCTGTGCCTGCAAATGAACTGGGACTTCACCTGACTTTGCACTCCGATGCTCTTTACTCAATAGAGCTGGGTTCCGGGATTTACCACAAGAATGTCATGATCGGTTCTGTCCAGAGCCATACTCTCAGGGATGATGATACAATCTCCATTAAGATTTTCATTAAGCCTCAATATGCCTCCAAGGTCAGGGAGGAAAGTCGATTCTGGAACGCCAGCGGTATCACTGTCGATGGGGGGATTACCAACCTTAAGGTCCATATTCCCTCGCTTGCCTCAATTATAAAAGGGGGGGTCATTATGGATACTCCAGAGGGACTAAAGGCTAGTCCTCCGGCAGTGAACGGCCAGGTTATGACATTGTATAAAGATTATAGTGCTGCTGAGTACGGTATTCCTTTGACTCTCGAATTGTTGACTGGTGAAGGGATTAGCGAAGGATCAACAAAGGTGATGTATCGGGGAATGAAACTTGGTCATGTCAAGCATATCGCTATCAACAAGAACAAAGAGCATACGGTAACAGCCCAGGTATTGCTGGACCCTCGCGTAAAATCAATTCTGAACTCCGGCACAAAATTTTATCTGGTAAAGCCTAAATTTTCCGTGAGGGGCATTCGCAACCTTGAAACAATAATCGATGGAGTCTACATCAGCTTTTTCCCAGGGGAGGGGAAACAACCGCAGGATCACTTTGTCGTTCAGGCTGCAGATCCTGGAAGCGATTATGCAAGACATAATTCGGATGGACTGACAGTACAGTTAACGGCAGACAGCCTTGGAGCCATCTCAGCAGGTTCTCCGGTACTTTATAAAAGAATGAAAGTTGGTGAAGTTACCAATATTCAACTGCGAGAAAAAGAAGATAAGGTTCTTATTACAGCCATCATCATGAAACGGTACGGTGCATTGGTAAAGAAAAGTTCACGCTTTTATAATGCCAGTGGTGTTGAAGTAACAGCCAGTCTTGATGATGGCCTGAAAATCCAGACAGGATCGTTGGAGACGCTTATTGCCGGAGGGGTGAGCTTTTATACCCCGGTGAAAGGGAAGGTGGCTAGAAATAACAGTAAATTCGTTTTGTTTGAAGACTTTATTTCGGCGGAAAACAGTGACCAGGATAAAATTGTTATACACTTTAAGGAAGCGGTTGGTCTGAAAAAAGGAACGAAAATCAAATATAACGGTATTGTTATCGGCAAGGTCACCGAACTTAAATATGAGAAAAAAATGACCATGGTTCGTACCGAGGCGATGCTTGATAAGGATGCAGTTAATTTGCTTAACAGCGGAACAAAATTTTGGCTTGTTCGACCCGAATTCAGTCTCGCAGGAACCCACCATCTAGATACACTGATCAGCGGGCCGTATATAGCTGTTGAGCCGGGTACCGGGGCCCCTAGAAGAGAGTTCACCGCTGTGAAAGACATTGTGGTTAGTGCAACAGACCTTAAAGGCCTCAAGATAGAACTTTCGACCAACGATCTCTTTTCTCTTAAGGTTGGCTCTCCGATCTATTATCGTAGAGTGAAAGTTGGTGAGGTGCTAAGTTTTGAACTTTCGAAGACCTTCCAGTATGTCCATTTGAAAGCGGTTATTTATCATCAATCCTCCTCAATTATTCGGGAGAACACTAGATTTTGGAACGCCAGCGGTGTACATGTCTCCGGAGGAGTCTTGTCCGGGCTCAGCGTTTCTACTGAATCGCTTGATTCTTTGCTGACAGGAGGGATCTCCCTGGCAACTCCCGACAATAAGAAAATGGGGGGGCGTGTAAGAGCCGGGCATCGCTTCAGGCTCTATGGAGAGGCCAAGGATTCCTGGAGTAAATGGAGCCCGGTGCTCACCCCGGTGAGCAAGAAGAAATAGCCTGTCTGTCGTCGGAGATGTGCTGTTTAAATAGATCTTCTCTGGTATCGATACGAGGGATAAATAATCAAGTTATAAGGAGTTATTGCTAGTGGCACCATCTGAGAGTGAACTGACACGAATATTTAAGATCATCATGATTTTGGCAGGTCTGGTCATACTTATCCAGGCAATGATTGTGAGTAAGGCTATTTTAATTCCTCTTATGATGTCATTCGTCATTGCTATTATATGTCTTGGCCCAAGTCAGTGGCTTATGGCTAAAGGGGTTCCGTTCTGGATGGCCACCACTATTATCGTTATTGTCCTTTCTCTTGTCAGTTTTGGTTCATTTTTTCTCCTGGAAAATTCTATACAGAATTTTAAGGGAAATATTCCTGAATACTCTAATAAATTTAAAGGTTTGGCCGAAAATATTGCAGCCTTTGCAGGCAGTAAGGGAATCCATTTTGAAGGCCAATTATTCGCTAATTTACTTAAACCTGAATCTGCTATGAAGTATGCCTCAGTTTTTTTTCAGGGACTGAGTTCACTTTTAACCAATGGTTTTTTTGTCCTTATAACTGTTATTTTCATTTTAGCGGAGTCGAGTGGTTTCACAGGTAAAATTACACGAATTCCTGGAAATCCTGAAAAAAGGCTGGAGCTGCTGAAAAAAGTTAGTGTGGGTGTTCAGGAATATATGCTCATAAAGAGTATGACGAGCTTTGCGACTGGAGTACTTATTACGATCACTCTACTGCTCTTAGGTGTCGATTATGCGTTTTTGTGGGGAATGCTGGCCTTTGGCTTTAATTTTGTTCCCAGCATCGGTTCCATCATTGCCGCTGTCCCCGCTGTGCTGCTTACTCTTATTCAGTTAGGACCTATAAGCGCCGGGCTTGTTGCTCTCTGTTACCTTGTGGTGAATATCGTTATCGGGACTTTGATAGAGCCACAATTTATGGGCAAAAAACTGGGGCTTTCCACACTGGTAGTTTTTCTTTCTCTTGTTTTTTGGGGGTGGGTTCTAGGTCCTGTCGGAATGCTTCTTTCGGTCATTTTGACGATGACCTTGAAAATCGCCCTGGATAACCACAAAAGTACTCAGTGGCTTGGAATACTTCTTGGGCCAAACCCGGATGAAAAAACTATAACCTGATTTTTATATTCTCACGATTATGATTCCCCTGCATTTACCCAATATTAAAGAAATTGGCAGTTCTTCGCAAAATAGAGTAGCAGAACTTCTGATATGGCTTGCAACAACCCTTGTTTCCGGGCTGATTATTATTGTATCAATCAGTCCGAGTTATCTGCGTGATCTTAACCCGTTCACCCTATTGCTGCTGTCTGTGGCATGTTCTCTGCCAATCTGGGCCTTGAATCAACTGCTTTGGTGGCAACTTGCAAGAAGGGTAACTGCGGGCATTGTCCAAAAACTGGTTTTCATTATTGATGTTTCAGACGCGCACAG
>WTAT01000204.1 GCA_013139415.1 Desulforhopalus sp. | reverse complement strand
GCTTGGTCTTTGGGAGTTAGAAGAAGAAAAATTTTCTGAAGTTCCTCCTGTTGTGTTTACGAATTTTCCAAATCGGCTTAGTGAATTGAATGTTGGTGCCAAGAAGAAAATGTTTCTGCATTCCCTTTTGCCGGTTGCCATG
The DNA here is from genome assembly GCA_013139415.1 of Desulforhopalus sp. Lineage (GTDB taxonomy): Bacteria > Desulfobacterota > Desulfobulbia > Desulfobulbales > Desulfocapsaceae > Desulforhopalus_A. The sequence continues at coordinate 2,430 of WTAT01000204.1, read as the reverse complement.
GTTGCCATGGCCGAAGTTAAACAGGAAAGGGCTAAGTTGCAAATGATTCTTGGAAAATTAGCTGACGATAAAACGATCATTTTCTCTAATGACCAGCCTGGATGGAAAGAGAATCTATCCCATAAAGAAAAGAAATTCATCCAGACCATCACTGAAAAATACAGGACTCAAAAAGCAGTCGAGCTGCTTGACCGTGTCGAGGTATTGCCTGTTAGTCTTGTTCTGGCCCAGGGGGCTTTTGAATCTTTCTGGGGAACTTCCCGGTTTGCAAGAGAAGGCAATAATCTCTTTGGCATGTGGACTTGGGGTGAACAAGGCATGATCCCGGCTCGCAGGGAAGCAGGCAAAACCCATAAGCTGGCTATATATGATTCGATTTTGGAATCTGTCCAGAGGTTTGTTTTGACCCTTAACCGGCTGCCTGCATATAAAGATTTGCGGAAGATTCGTCAAAATACTATGGATTCAATGACCATTGCGGATGGGCTGTTTGCCTACTCTGAGAGAGGCAATGACTATATTGCGGATATCAAGACGATCATCCGGCACAATAATCTCACCAAGTATGATAGTTTTGTGCTGGGGGATTCTGTGGATCTGTTGCCTTCTTTAAAGCAGTTGGCTTCGCTATAGTCTTAATTTTGTTCCCCCCTCTTTCTACTTAACCCAGATAAACTGGAAAAGACATTAAGGATTTAGGGACTCAGTAAGGGACTAAACAGAACAGGGAATCGTTATCCGCTTTGGAATTGTATCAAGCTTCAGGGCAGTCAGTCCCCTGCCCCAGACGCAGCCGGTGTCCAGGGCATAGATACCATCAGCAGCGTAATAAGAAAGTGTTGACCAGTGCCCGCAGATTATTTTCATGTCACGGCTGGCACGATTTGGCACCTGAAACCAGGGAAGATAAGGCTCAGGCTGGGAGCCGGGAGGACCCGTTTCTTTCATGTCCATGTGGCCATTCATATCACAGAATCGCATCCGGGTCAGACAGTTAACGATAAACCTGAGCCGTTCATATCCGGCAAGAGAATCTGACCATACCGCAGGCTCATTGCCATACATTTCCTGAAAAAACTCTTTATAATTTGGTCCATGAAGGGCTTCTTCCAACTCTCTCGCGCATGACTGCGCTAGAGCCAGATCCCATTGCGGGACAAGTCCGGCATGAATAAGGGTAAAACCGAGACGGGAATCATGATGAAGAACCGGCCTCTGCCTCATCCATTCAAATATTTCATCTGCATCTTTGGCATCTAGTATATCCTGGAAAGTATCAGTGGATTTTGGTATTCGGCAACCGGCAGCCATGGCAAGGAGATGTAGATCATGATTGCCAAGAACAGTAACAGCCTTTTCGCCCAGACTTTTGATAAACCTTACCGTTTGCAGATTCTTAGGACCTCTATTGACTAGATCTCCTGCAAACCAGAGCCGATCGAACTGTTCGTTAAAATGGATATGATCCAGGAGTGCCATGAGATCATCATAACACCCCTGAACATCACCTATGGCGTAAACACTCATAGGATCCGATAGGAAGCGAGCCGGATATGGCCGCTTTTGCACTGGGGATAGCGTCCTGGTCGATCCAGACGGTCCCTTTTTTTAAACTTGTATCCGCAGCTCATACAGCTGTATGGTTCAATTTGGAGCTTTTTTCCTTGAGACCCAAGACTGCGGTTAATATGGACAAGATGATCTGCAACATCCTTTTCTGGAATATGGACTAACTGCGAAATATCTAAAGGAGTCAGCTCCTCATCACAAAGTAGAGAAATTATCTGTTTACGTACGGTCTGAAAGGCCTCCATGCCATACTACATCCTTATCTTTGCTTCTGTTTTTGCAGGGTTCTTGGACAGATGAGTGTAGTGATTCATTGCTGTATCGGTGAAACGTGAAACAATATGAGAGAGGTCTGAATTGTCCCAGACTGGTGTGAAATCATTTAATGATGTTACAGAAGTATCTATACAAAAATGCGGTGAATTGGCCGGGTCTAAACAAATATGATTATACTCAAAACGAATCTTATCATCATAGGCACGATTCAACAATTCCATAACAATATAGACAAAAAATTTCTTTACATCCTCTGTTGACTCTGCAGCCCCCATTTTTTGACGATATCTAGGAAGAAGCTCTTTTTCAATTTTTGTGAAAGAAATTTGTCTAGTCATATTTCCCCTCCTTTTCATTTATATGTATGGTATCACTACCCTTTGATCACGGCCAGTGGTCTCAACTCAACCACGACTTCAACAAGATCGAGCTGGTTTTCAATAACCTTGTCAATATCTTTATAGGCGCTGGACGCCTCGTCAAGATCTCTTCTACTCCGAATTGAATGTATTATATCTTGATCATCAAGTCTTTTCTGTTCGTAATGTAAATCGAGCTGCCTCTGCGCCTGTTTTCTCCCCATTC
>WTAT01000395.1 GCA_013139415.1 Desulforhopalus sp. | reverse complement strand
GTTTTAAATTGTTTCAGCGCTGTGGCGACCTCCTCGCTGAATCCGATAAAGGAAGATCTGGAATCTTTAATATGGCTATGGGTGATAAGGTCGGTAACCAGATTATAGACGATGGTTCCATTGGTATTTCCGAGTACTTCCTGGCAGCTCTCGGGGAGATCTCTTCGGCTGATGAGGCCAAGAATAATTGCATCTTCAAAATCTCTGCCGATATAGGCTATAGTATCGGCCAGTCGGACAACACAACCCTCCAAAGTTGATGGCATGTTAACAAGTTTTGGATTCTTTGATTTTTCTTCCAGATGATGGTTGAACTCTTCGAATGTTTTCATCGGTACGGGGCGCAAGCACTGTGAATGGACTTCTCCGTCATGACAGAGGATACCATTTAATACCTGGAGGGTGAGATTCCAACCCTTGCCCTTTCGTTCGAGTCTGTCGAGGAGGCGTACCGACTGTATATTGTGTTGAAACGGTGGCAGTCCATGTTCGAGACATATATCGGACAGGAATTTTTCACCATCATGTCCGAATGGTGGGTGACCAACATCGTGGCCAAGGGAAATGGCCTCAATGAGGTCTTCATTCAGACGCAGAAAACGACCTATTGTCCTGGCGATACGGGCAACAAGCTGTACGTGCAGAACCCTGTGGGTGATATGATCGTTGGCAACAAGGGAGAATACCTGTGTTTTGTCAATGTATCTGCTGTAGGCCCGTGAATAGAGTAGCCTGTCTGCATCGAGTGCAAATTGCTGCCGATATGCTGCGGTACGTTCAGGGGATCTTCTTAATCCATTGGGGGACATAGTGGCAATCGGAGACAGGCGCTGTGATTCCTCGTGGTCCAGTCTTGCAAGTTCTGTTAAAAGAGGGGGGAGTGTCATCTGGGCAGTTAATTTATCCGTATTGATATTGAAATAAAAAGTGGCTACACTTCAAGCAGTACAATTACTATATACATAATTGATGATGGATTATACAAAAAGACATTTAAGGAAAAATTGATTGATGAAGATATCCATAGAGTACTGCTCAAACTGAAACTACCAGCCGCGTGCCTCCAGTTTGGGGGAAGAACTAAAAGAAGCATTGGGTGCAGAAGTGGATTTGATATCTTCTTCAGGAGGAGTATTCGAGGTAGTTGTGGATAGCGAGTTGATTTTTTCTAAAAAAAGTTTACAACGTTTCCCGGAAGAAGGAGAAATAACTCTTCTGTTGCAGGCTGCTCGTCGTTGAAAATTCTTGGCAGATCAGCTGGGTTTAGATGAATCGAGGCAGTGAGAAACGCAGTTTTCGCAGTTATCGTCTTGTTTACCCCGTTTGCAGTAATCGGCAAAACCTTTGATCAACTCGTCCCCACCTCTGGGGCAGACTTGCATAAATTCTGTAAAACTGATCATTCGGGCAATAATTTCAGGCGGCGCAGCATGTTCGATTTTGCAAGCACCTTCTTCGGCAATCGATTCTTCTATAGTTAGTACTTCGATAAAAAACTGTTTCAGGGCATCGTGGCGGAAGATAACATCTTCTGCCACTTCTTTTCCCATATCGGTCAGGGTGATGGCCTCGTAAGGATAGTAATTGATAAGGCCTTTTTTGGACAAGGCACGTAATGCTTCCGTAACGGAGGCACGGCTTACACCCAGACGGGCGGCAATCTCCTTGCTTCTTGCAACAAGTTTTTCTTCGATTATGTGATAGATTGCCTCGATGTAATCTTCGAGGCTTGCACTGAGGTCCGTTTTTTCTTTCATATTCAATTGTTGTAGATTAATGGGTAATGAGAAAGTGACTGTCAAGCAAGCGACAACAGGCTCTCGATACAACCGACTTGAATCATAGCTAACCCCGGTAAACGGGAAAATAAGCCAGGATTCTTTTCAATACCCCCTTGAGGGGTGTAAGTGCCTTGGTGGTCACTTTAAGTTTCCAATTTCAATACACTCTCCAGATTCTTGTTTTTTACACCCCTCAAGGGGGTACTAGAAAGAGCACCCCTCGAGGGGGTATTGAACTGAATGACAGGAAATCTGGTGTAAGGCACTAAATTACTGTCCTTTGCCTGGAGAGTCAAGCAAGGACTTCTATTTATGAAAATGTTAACAAGAACAGATGCTTTGTGAACTACGAGTAAGAAATTTAGCCCTGATCGAATCCCTTGAATTGGGCTTTGATCAGGGGGAAACCGGTGGACTGGTTGTTATGACCGGGGAGACCGGAGCGGGCAAATCGATCATGTTGCGGGCCATCCATCTTCTCTCAGGGGGGAGGGCATCTTCTGACTGGATCCGGAGCGGTGCCGATAGTTGTGAGGTTGAGGCGTTGTTTGAGGTTAATCCCCGCCATCACCTCCTTTTACAAAAACTGGATGAAGGCGGTTTTGGCCGTGAGTCTTCGCTGGTTATTAAACGAATAATGAGCAGCGCCGGACGCAGCAGGTTCTACGTAAATGGTTCTCTGGCTACAGCCAAAATTGTCTCGGGGTTAACCACCGAATTGCTTAGTGTCGCCAGTCAACACGACCATCAGCAGTTGTTGCAGCCGGGGCTTCACCTTGACTACCTGGACACCTTGGGAGATCTCTGGCCGGATCGATTGGTCCTTGGGGCAATCCATAAAAGTTGGCAGGGAAAAAAGACTGCACTGAGTGAACTCAGGCAACAAGAGCAGGAAAAGGAGCAGAGGCAGGATTTTTTGAGATTCCAGCTCAGCGAAATAAGAGAGGCTGCTTTGCAACCCGGCGAAGATGAATTGCTGCTTGCCGAAAAGAAAAAATTGAAGAATGCCGAGACACTGATCAGTCTGAGTCAGGCGACCCACCGACTTCTTTCTTACGATCTGATGGATAACCTCACCACCTTGCGGCAGAATCTGGTGCAGCTGGCCGCAATCGACCCTGGAATAGTAAAGCTTTCTGAGGATATAAGTGGTTATAGCTTTCTGGCTGAAGATTATGTTCACGAGCTAAAAGAATATCGGGATTCTCTGCAAAATGATCCGTATCGACAGGAGCAGGTTGCAGAACGACTTGATCTTATCCAGCAGCTAAAAAGAAAATACGGGGTGTCGGTGGAAAGCATTCTCGATTTTGCCGAGCAGGGAGAGGTCGAGTTGGAGCAGCTCGACAATATGGATAAAGAAATAGCTGCTCTTGGAAAAGAGCTCGCGGCGCTCGAACAAGATATGTGCGATAAGGCAAGGCTCCTTTCAGAAAAACGAAAGATGACCGCAGCCACTCTGGAAACGGCTATGACCCACGAGTTGTCCTCACTTGCTTTTAACCAGGCCAGTTTTCATATGGTATGGAAAGATGTTGTGCAGCTTCCGGAAACAATGAGGGCCAGTGGCTGGGAAAGGGGAGAGTTTTTCTTTTCTGCCAATCCGGGCGAGCCTGCAAGGCCTCTTGCAAAGATTGCCTCTGGCGGCGAGCTGTCGAGGTTGATGCTGGCTATAAAATGTCTTTTGGCTCGAAAAGATATGGTGGAAACCGTCATTTTTGACGAAGTAGATGCCGGGATAGGTGGCGAAGCGGCTGAAGCAGTGGCCAGAAAAATTCAGGAACTGTCGGCCCATCATCAGGTTTTTTGTATTACTCATCTCCCTCAGATTGCCGCCCGCGGGACTCTGCATTTTCAGGTATCCAAAAAGGTAGGCGATGGCCGGACCCAGTCTGCTGTTGTCAGGCTCTCAGCCGAATCAAGGGTGCAGGAGCTGGTCAGAATGCTGGCCGGGGATTCCGCCACCGAACAGACCCAGGCCTGGGCTGAAGAACTCCTGGTCAAAGGGGGTGCTTACGCATGAAGAAAATTAAGGCACTTTCACTCTTTTCCGGTGGACTCGATTCCATCCTGGCTACCCGCGTAGTTATGGAACAGGGCATCGAGGTGGAGGCGATCCAGTTTGTCACCCCCTTTTTTAACTATGATATTCTTGATGATATCGAGGCCCATAAGCTGAAAATGATGGCTCAATACGGGATTAAGGTTGAAGTGGAGGATATAAGTAGCGGCTATCTGCAGCTGCTGCACAATCCTGTCCACGGTTTTGGTAAGAATTTTAATCCTTGTATTGACTGTAAGATTATGATGTTTTCCAGAGCCAAACAGCTGCTTAAAGATAAAGGTGCATCCTTTCTTATTTCAGGTGAAGTTCTCGGGCAGCGGCCGATGTCACAACGCCGTGATACCATGAACGTTATTGAGCGTGATTCCGGTACCAGATCCATTCTCCTTCGTCCTCTCTGTGCACAGCTTATGAATGAAACGGAGGCGGAGGCAGAAGGTTGGGTGGATCGTAGGAAACTGTTACGAATGTGCGGACGTTCCAGATCGCCCCAGATTGCGTTGGCTGCCAAGTACGGTATCACTGATTTTCCGTCGCCGGCGGGAGGATGCATTCTCGCGGACCCCATTCTCAGTAAGCGTATTGCGCAACTTTATTCGAGCGAGTCTGTGCTGAAAACGGCGGAGATTGCTGTACCTGATATTCGGGTGTTGTTGGTCGGTCGGCAATTTATTTTGCCAGGCGGCGGATGGTTGATTGTCGGGCGTGATGAGAAAGATAATATAAAGTTGGAAAAACTTGCTCAGGCTGAAGATGCCGTGCTTCTGATGGAAGACTGGCCGGGGCCACTGGCTGTTTTGAAAAAGGCCGGCAGTCAATATCCAGACAGGGAAAAACTTGAGAAAGATATCCAGCTTGCTGCCTCGCTGGTTGTTCGTTACGCCAGGAAACTACCGGAAAACACCAATACGGGAGAGGTGACCTGCACTCATAGGACAAACCGTCGGGTGATTCTCGCTGAGCCTTTGGCCGATGATATCTTCCGGGAATGGGGGCTTAACTGAGTTAGTCGTACGTCCGTTCTGCTACCTTTCAAATAGTTGTTCAACCGTTGCACGGTATCCCGCCGGACTGTTGCTTTTAAGAATTTTCTTGAGCAGTTTTTTATTTCCCGGGAAAGACGAAATGAGGTAGAGCCAGAGATGTTTTACCCTGCCGAGCAGATGGCTGGGCCCGGAAAGCCGTTTGGTGTATCTGTTGAACAGTTCGTCGTGAAAATTGTAGAGGCGCATTTTTCTTTTTGCAGTCGACTGTTGTGGATAACCTTTTATCTCTTCGGCAAGAAATGGATTGCCCAGGGCACCCCTGCCGAGCATCCAGCGGTTGACAGTCGGGAAGCGGTGGTTGAGCAGCCTGAACGTCTCAAGATCGTTTATATCGCCGTTATAGGTGAGCATGTGGTCGCTAAGCTGTCTGCAAATGTCAAAACCTTCAGGGTCTGTTGTCCCTTTATAAAGCTGTTTGCCAAGTCTGGCATGGATAATTATCTCTTTTAACTGGAAGCGGTTGAGCTCCGGTAGAAGAGCCCTGGTTTCTAAATGGTCATTAAAGCCCAGCCTTGTCTTAATCGATAATTCAATTGCAAGTTCAGGCAAAACCTTGGTTAATATACGAACTATCTCCTCGGGATAGACGAGTAGGCCGGAACCTCTTTTTTTTCGGGTGACCATAGGAGCCGGGCAGCCGAGATTCCAATTGATATGTGTGTAGCCAAGACCTGTCAAACGATGAGCCAGAACGAGAAAGTCTTCAGGGTCGGTGTGGAGTAGCTGGGGGATAATCGGCAGCTTGGTGTTGTTTTCAGGGAGAAGATCACGGATCATTTTATCTTCGTACAACGATTTCTTTTGAGGCGAGATAAACGGAGCAACCGCGGCGTCAAAACCACCAAAATGGCTTGAGAAGGTCTCCCGGAAGAGTGCGTCCGTCAGTCCTCGGAGAGGGGCGAGATAAATAAATGGTTGCTGCTGATTCATAAGACTCGTTGAAAGTAGAGAGAAATTGTTTTTCTTTGGTAGAATATGGTATTCTTAGGGCTTTTCGTTGGTGATTTTTCTGTGTCGCCGTGGATGAGAACAGGGTATTGCTGGCTTGATTGAGCCGTTCTTCTGAAGATTGTCATGGTAAATCATGGACCGGATATAGTAAAGAGCAGAAGGAAAGAAAAGGGTGTATCGCATAACGCTGGAAAATTTAAAGGCATTGAGTAAAAGCTATCCTGCTGAATTGCTGCAGGCTCTTGTGCGGACAGCCGAAAAGAATGATAGGCGAATGTATCTCGTGGGAGGTACTGTTCGCGATTGTCTGCTGGGCCTGGTCTCTCACGACCTGGATCTTGCTGTTTCAGGAGATGTTTTCAAAACTGCCAGGAACCTGCAAGGTGAACTTGGGGGCGGAACCCTCGTTGATCTCTCCGGTCCCGATGATGAAGCGATACGGGTTGTCTGGCAGGGGGAACAGATAGATCTTTCTGCTTTTCGAGCAGAAACTCAATCCATTGAAGAAGATTTGTGTTTGCGGGATTTTACCATCAACGCCATGGCTGTAGATTTCCTGGCACTGGTTGGAGACATACAGCACCCTGCATTGCTTGACCCTACAGGCGGTCTTGCGGATTTGCAGGAGGGGCGGGTCAGACACTGTCCAGGTGCTTTTGTCGCTGATCCCGTGCGAATGTTGCGTGGCTATCGATTATGTGCAACCCTTGGCTTTCATCTGGAGGAAGGAACGAAAGCGGCCATAACACGGCGCGCACCCCTGGTAATGAATGTTGCTGCCGAGCGAATATGTTATGAGTTGAAGTTGATTTTCGACTCGCCTCGAACAGCTTATACTCTTCAGGATATGGCCGAGACAGGGCTTCTGCGCCAGCTTCTCCCGGAACTGTATCGGGGAGAGGGGGTGGAACAGCCGGAATTTCATCACTTAGATGTTTTAGAACACTGTTTCCTTGCTCTCCGGAAAATTGAAACGATTATTGCTCAGCCTGATCGCTTTTTTCCTGGCCACGGAGAGGAAATAGCCGGTTACCTTGGAGAAGAGCGGGTGGCGCGATGTCTCAAATGGGCTGCTCTAATGCATGATATTGGCAAACCAGAGACAAAAGAGATACGGGCTGATAAAGATGGTCGGGTAACCTTCTACAATCATGATGAAGTGGGCAGGGAACTGTTTAAACAGTTTGCTGATCGCTCAAAGTGGAGTAAGGCGGATACGGACCTGGTCGGTGGCTTAATCGCTATGCATATGCATCCATTTCACCTTTGCAATGTGCAGCGAGAGGGCGACGTTTCAAAAAGAGCGGCATTAAAACTTTGTCGTCGAGCAGAAAATGCATTGACCGGCTTGTTTTTGCTGGCAATGTCAGACAGTCTTGCCAGCAGTGGAGAAAAAAAACCGGAAGGGATGGAGGAGGAGTTGGTCACCCTCTTTGATACTGTCCGGAAGATATATGATGAGAATATTGCTCCCGTTCTTAATGGACCTCGTCTTTTGACTGGAAAAGATCTTATCCAGGAATGTAACCTTGTCCCAGGGCCGCTTTTTTCGGAAATTATGGACGAGCTCGAAACGGCAAGAGTAGAGGGGCATGTAGTTGATCGAAATTCGGCTTTTAATTGGGTAAACGAATTCTTGCAGGAAAGGAACCGCCAGGGGAAGCCCGGCTAAAGGTATAATTGATACCGGTTTTCGTCTTGTCAAAGAAAAATAAATGGACTAAAACGTGCGTAAAATAAACGATTACTATTCAAGAAAAGCCAAAAAAGATAAATATCCGGCCCGATCGATCTACAAACTGGAAGAGATTCAACTTAAATACAAATTTCTCCACTATGGAGACAGTGTGCTTGATCTTGGCTGTTATCCAGGCAGTTGGTCTTTGTATGCCTCCGAAGTGATTGGACCTAAAGGGATCGTTGTCGGGGTCGATTTGCAGCAGGCTGATCAGGTTGTGCGCCCCGGAGGAGCACCAATTCACTGGCTCTGTCAGGACGTTATGGAACCGGAGATGATCCTTATGGTTCGGAAATTTCGTCCGGCTTTCAAGGTGATTGTTTCAGATCTGGCGCCGGCGACGATCGGTAATAAATGGACAGATGCCCAGAGATCGCTGATCCTGGTGCGGAAAACGATGGCAGTTGCCGAAGAACTACTGCTCAATAAAGGGCATTACATCTGCAAGGTTTTTCAGGGGGAAGATTTCCCTGAATTTGTTCATGATTTGAGAAAACGTTTTGGGATGGTCAAGGTGCTCAAACCGAAAAGTTCGAGAATTGAAAGTAGAGAAGTGTTTGTGTTGGGGATGGATTACAAAAAGTGACAAACTCGTAAAAACCTCGCTGTACCGTCATTCCCGCGTAGGCGGGAGATAAGCGCAGACTTCGATCCAGAACGTGCTGAAATAACAAGATTCCCGCCTACGCGGGAATGACGAAAAATTGGCAAAATGTAGTTTTTTACGAATCCATCAAAAGTGATCTTCTAAAAAAGCAGTAAAAAGATACAAGCAGCAAAATGTATTAAATATTAAATGGGTGTGATATATGTCAGGACATTCTAAGTGGTCAACAATTAAGAGAAAAAAAGGTGCAAATGATGCGAAGCGGGGGAAGATTTTCACCCGTTTGATCAAGGAGATTACGGTTGCTGCGCGGCAGGGTGGTGGTGATCCGGAAGGGAACCCAAGATTGCGGTCGGCGATTGCTTCGGCAAAGGCTGAAAATATGCCTAAGGATAATATCACACGGGGAATTAAAAAGGGCACCGGGGAGATCGCGGGTGAGGTGTACGATGAGATCTTGTATGAAGGTTACGGGCCTGGTGGAATTGCCGTTCTTGTTGAATGTTTAACTGATAATCGTAATCGGACGGTAGCCGATGTGCGCCATTATTTTGCTAAAAATAACGGCAATCTTGGTGAGTCGGGTTGCGTGGCTTATATGTTTGACAAAAAAGGTATGATTCTCGTTGACAAAAGTAGTATCGCAGAAGAGGAGTTGATGGACAAGGCTCTAGACGCCGGTGCCGAGGATGTTGTCGAGGACGAGAGTGAATTCCAGGTGTTAACTGCTCCGGAAGACTTTGATGGTGTGCGTGGCGCTTTGGAAGAAGGTGGGGTCAGTTTCCTCGATGCTTCTGTCTCCATGATTCCACAAAACACTGTGGAAGTGGTCGAAGAAAAGGTTGCTCGTTCGCTCATGAAGCTTATAGAAAGCCTTGAAGATCATGAAGATGTACAGAATGTCTATGCAAATTTTGATATAGATGATGATCTTATGGAGTTGGTGTCTGAATAGGCAACCACTTAGGCAACTACTTAGGCTACCACTGTGGAAAGAATTATCGGGGTTGATCCGGGAAGCAGGATTACCGGTTACGGAGTTATTGACGCTGATCGTGGCCAATTGCATTTTGTTGCCTGTGGGGTAGTGAAAACGACCACCAACTATCCCTTTTCCTATCGACTCAATGAAATTTTTGAAGGCATAAACGAGGTGGTTCAGGTACACAGACCTGTTGTGGCTGCTGTTGAAGATGTTTTTCTCGCTACCAACCCTCGCTCCGCTTTAAAGCTTGGACATGCTCGTGGTGCTGCCGTTGTGGCCGCCACGCAAAACGGGCTGACTGTATTTGACTATAGTCCTCGGGCTGTAAAACAGGCAGTTGTAGGCTACGGGCAGGCGGACAAGAAGCAGGTCCAGCACATGGTCCGGGTGTTACTCGGGTTGTCCGGTGCACCGAGCGCGGATGCTGCCGATGCCCTGGCTGTGGCGATTTGCCATGCGAACCAATTCTCATTGTAAAAGACTATGATAGCCACGTTAACAGGAAGGGTATTTTCTAAAGGTTTTGACCGGGCAGTTGTGGATGTGGCAGGTGTCGGCTATGAGGTCATCTTGTCGACCGACAGTGTTGCCCGAATGCCCGAGAAAGGTGGGGATGCTTTCTTCTATATTCACACCAATGTTCGCGAGGACGCTATCACACTTTTCGGATTCTTGGAGGAACAGGAGAAGGAACTCTTTCTTATCCTGAAAACCGTTTCTGGAATTGGTCCGAAGCTCGCCCTGGCGATGCTTTCAGGTTTGCGGGTTGGGGATATCTGTCAGGCGATCAGTAGTGGAGATATTAAAAGACTGACAACGCTCCCAGGCGTGGGTAAAAAAACGGCCGAGCGTATTTGCGTTGATCTAAAAGACAAAGTCGCACATCTGATTTCCGGAACTGTGTCGCCTCAAGGTGACAGTTCCGGGGTGGTTGCAGTCGAAGGTTCCGTTGCAGCCGACGTCATTTCTGCATTAATGAATCTTGGTTATCCGGATGGTGTTGCCAGGGGAGCACTTGGCAAAGTCAAAAAACAGCTTGGTGAAGAGGAATTTAACACTCAGAAGGTTGAAGTTCTTATCCGGGAGGCTCTTAGAGCATTGGCATGAATATTGAGGAAGACATCAGTTCCGAAAAGCCGGGTAACCGTTTAGTAGCACCGGAGTCCCAAGTGAGGGAACCGGCCAATGACAACACACTGCGGCCTCAAAAGCTTGTCGATTATATCGGTCAGGAGCAGTTACGCAAAAGCCTTTCCATCTTTATCAAGGCAGCTCTTGGGCGGGGTGAACCTCTTGATCATGCACTTTTTCATGGTTTTCCCGGTCTCGGCAAAACGACACTCTCCTATATTATCGCCAATGAAATGGGGGCGGGGATAAAAGTTACCTCCGGTCCCGTTATTGAAAAGCAGGGCGATCTTGCCGCCATTCTGACAAGTTTGCAGGAAGGTGATGTCCTTTTTATTGATGAAATTCACCGATTGAATCATGCGGTGGAAGAAGTTCTGTATCCAGCCATGGAGGATTTTCAGCTTGATCTGATTATCGGCCAGGGACCTGGTGCCAGGTCGGTGAAGATGGATTTGCCAAGGTTTACCCTGGTTGGGGCAACTACCCGTACTGGTTTACTGACGCCGCCGCTCAGGGATCGTTTTGGGGTTGTACTTCGATTAGAGTTCTATTCACCCGAGGAACTTGTGAGCATTGTTCAGAGATCTGCGAGGATTCTGGGCATGAAAGTTGACAGTTCCGGTGCACTTGAACTTGGCAAAAGATCCCGGGGAACACCAAGAATTGCCAACAGGTTGCTTCGGAGGGTGAGGGATTTTGCTGAAGTGGGTGGTCATGTGGTGGTAGATAGTGTTGTCGCAAATGAGGCGCTCAATCTCCTCGGGGTCGACCAGTTTGGCCTCGATGACATGGATAGAAGAATTATGTTGACAATTATTGATAAATTTGAGGGTGGCCCGATTGGCCTGGAAACCCTGGCGACGGTTGTCTGTGAAGAAAAAAACACCCTTGAGGATGTCTATGAGCCTTTTCTTATTCAGTCGGGTTTTTTGAATAGAACGCCACGTGGTCGGGTGGCAACAGCGAGAGCATACGAACACTTTAAGCGGAAAATTCCCAGACAGATAGCTGTTCAACAGTCTCTTTTTGAGGAATGATGGTTAAGTAAAAACTCTTCATCCGAAGTCTTCGCTATCTGCTTCGTTGCGCGCCCTTAGGAAGTGTCCTTGGGGTACAAATTTCAGTATCATTACGACGTACCTTAGTACGCCGAAATAATACTGAAATTCACACGCCTCGAATATGAAGCTTTTCGAAGTCTGCGCTTATCTACTTAACCATCTCCCATTTGAGGTTTTTACGAGTTTATCAACAATAACAAGAAGCGAACCCTGCTCCCTCTAAAACCAGGATGCTATTATGCGCAAAACACTTGCAGAAATACGATCAATGAAGGCGGAAGGGAAGAAAATTTCCATGCTGACGGCCTATGATAGCTCAATGGCCCGATTGTTGAGTAGTTGTGAGGTCGATATCCTGCTGGTTGGGGATTCGCTCGGTATGGTGATGCTTGGCTATGACTCAACCGTTCCGGTGACAATGGAGGAGATGCTGCATCATGCCAGGGCCGTTCGACGGGGGGCTCCTGATATTTTTATCATTGGCGATATGCCCTTTGGTGCCAATCATACCGGCGAGCGGGATGCTGTGAAAAACGGCATACGATTTTTAAAAGAAGCAGGTTGTGATGCGGTAAAACTGGAAGGTGGCCTGGAGATGTGCGGGGTCGTCCGGGCTTTGGTTGATGCCGGAGTGCCGGTTATGGCCCACATTGGTCTGACTCCCCAGACGGCCAGCCAACTCGGTGGCTATAAATTGCAGGGGAAAGGTCTTGATGATGCCAGGCGACTTCTTGCTGAAGCAAAGGGGCTGGAAGGTGCTGGTGCTTTTGGACTGTTGATTGAATGCATCCCTGACGGACTGGCCCAGGTGATCTCCGAGTCGATCACAATTCCGACCGTTGGAATCGGGGCTGGCGTTCATTGTGACGGGCAGGTGCTCGTTACCCATGATCTGCTCGGAATGTTCGATAAGTTTACCCCTAAATTTGTCAAGAAATACGCAGATCTTTCTCCCATCATCAAAGAGAGTATTCAGCAGTATAATAGTGATGTGAAGACGGGTTCTTATCCGGGCTCCGAACACAGCTTTTCCAGTGGTTCTGATTACCGTCAGCTGTTGACTGAGTAAGTTAAGAGTAGCAACGATCTCCCCTCCAATACAATGGGTCGACTGACATAAGTTCAGTCGACCCATTTTATTTGCATTTGTCTGTATCCATTCACCACTTTGCCCCACCTTGAAAAATATTGAAGATTTTCCCTTTCAATAATCTTTTTACCAAACCACTTGAAAATACACGGTTACTTGGCTGTTTGACGTAATCAATAAGTTGGGTTACTGTCGTAGTGTTATCCCTTTTTTTTCTAGATACTGTGGGGGGATTCCTGGCGATACCCAACATGTAGTGGTTGTGCTAGCCTTTTTCTGTTGCGTTTATCCTTTTGAAGTCACATTATTTTTTGCTTGACACCATCCTTGTCACTATTATAAAAAGGAGTATAGTGGTTTGAAGTGGGGTGGAGTAGGTGGAGATGGTCGGGTGTGGTTTTTGGGAGCGTATTTTTGACTCAGGGTAGATTTCGAAGCAGAACATTTCACGTGCTGGACACGAAAGGGAGGCTTAATCTTCCCAGTCGTTTTCGTGAGGTGTTGCGTCAAAGCGGTTCGGAGATACTCATGGTAGCGCCCTGGAAAACTCATTTACGTGCTTATCGGATTGCCGAGTGGGAGGCTCTGGAGACTAAATTGTTGACCTTGGGTGGCGAGCAGGGGCTTGCAGATTTCATTCGTTATGCTGTTGGTGGAGTAGTTGAGTGCGTCGTTGACAAGCAGGGGCGTATTCGTCTTCCTGCTGAGCTGCGAGCCGATGCCAATCTAACCAAAGATGTTGCCCTGACAGGAATGATGGATTGGATTGAAATCTGCGACAAAGACTCATCGCAAGCTGAAATTGATAATACTCGTGAGAATTTTAAAGAACATCAGGCAGGTCTTGCCAGGATGGGGATTCTCTAGTGGTTGGCGATCATAAGGCAGAGAGCATTCACACATCCGTATTGTTGCACGAATGTATGCACTATTTGGCTCCTGAGACCGGAAAAGTTTATGTCGACGGTACCCTGGGCTTAGGAGGACATACTGCGGCTATTCTTTCCGCTTCGGAACCAGATGGAAGAGTCATCGCTTTTGAATGGGATGACCATGCACTCCAGCATGCCATGAATAGATTGGCTGGCTTTAAAGATCGATTGACGATCGTGCAGCGAAATTTTGCTGAACTCGCCGCAGGGCTGGAAGAAGTAGGTGTTCGAGAGATAGATGGTCTGTTGATTGATATCGGTGTTTCTTCTCTCCAGCTTGACATGGGAGAGCGGGGGTTCAGTTTTCAGCGTGACGAATTCCTCGACATGCGCATGGATAGCCGTGGAGAAACAACCGCCCAATCAATCCTGGCGACTGGTTCGGAGCAGGAGTTGGCGGATATCTTTTTTTACTACGGAGAAGAGAGACAGGCGCGACCCATTGCCTCGGCAATTGTTGAGCACAGGAAGAAAGAGGACATTCTGACCACAAAGCAGCTGGTGCGAATAGTTGCCCATGCGGTTCCTAAACGTTTTCATCCCAAAAGGATACACGTCGCGACGAAGGTCTTTCAGGCTCTTAGGATAGCTGTCAATACGGAGTTGGAAAATTTGGCACGCATACTCGATGATGCCGTGAGGTTTCTAAAGCCAGGGGCAAATTTCTGTGTGATATCTTTTCACTCTCTGGAAGATCGGATAGTCAAGAGAAAATTTAAAAATAATGAATTGTTGGAAGTGTTGACCGGTAAACCCGTAATGTCTTCACCGGAAGAAATTGCGGCTAACCCCAGATCGCGGAGTGCGCGGTTGAGAGTTGCACGAAAAAGAAACTAACCCCGATAAACGGGATAGTTCCTTCACGAAATGATTTTCTTGCAAAAAAAACAAGAAAATCATCTCTAAGTCACTAACTACCTGGGAGGACACTATGAACTATAATAATTCTTCAGAAGCGTATATGCGGTCTGTCGCCAAGGTTGGACTGCGGCAGTACTTTCGGCCCGGGGATCTAGTAGATCTGTCCGGGTGGCTGGTTTTGTGGAAACCTGTTGGTAGGGTTCTGTTGATGATTTTTCCCTTGGTTTTGATTATAAATATGTTTATAGCATCTGAGGTCACAAGTGTTGAACGTTCGATTGTCAGTGTCGATAATCAACGGCACGAACTGATGGATAAAAACATTGAAATGCTTGCCCGCAAAGCAAGGCTTTGGGCACCCGTTAATATACAGAAACTGGCCGGAGAGAAGTTAGCATTACAGATAGATTCAGGAGATCAGGTGGGAAGGTTTAACAGACGATCCGGATCTTTCAGTTATCCTCGATAGTTTTCATCCTGAAATATTCATTTTGCCCCAATCCTCAGAGGGAGGCTCAGGCTCCGAACTGTTTCAGCTTGGTATGAAAACTTAAGAGACAAAATGATAAAAAAATCCCGCCTCAGAATGCAGAAGCAAAAAAAGGGGAGGCGGGTAATTCTGTATTTATTGATTCTGGTGGTGCTGGGATTCGTTGGTCATCAGCTTGAACAACACTATGGAATCACCACTTCTGTAAGAGAGGTTCTGCACACCATAAAAAACACCTTCTCCCAGCAGCCTCCTGTCAGGGGAACAGTTTATGACAGAAATCTTAAGCAGCTTGCGGTAACTCTGGAACGGGTTTCGGTGTACGCAAGAATCCGGGAGATTGATTCCATCCAGGAAGCGGCGACACACCTCAGCAAGGTGTTGGGCCTGGACAGTGCCAAATTAGAGGATCAGCTGGAAAGTGGGGTGCTGCGAGTCTGGATAGCACAAGATATAAGTCAGGAGCAGGAAGTTGCCATTAAGGATCTACAGCTTCCGGGAGTGTATTTACAAAGAGACGATAAAAGGTTTTATCCAAACGATTTAAAGGCTGCTCACTTTATCGGCTATGTTGAGAATGGTATCGGTCTTTCCGGGGTGGAATTTTACTATGATCGACTTCTGGCCAGCAGAAAACTAAAACAACAGGAAGAGAAGCAGTCTCTCAGTGCCGCGCTGGATCTTGTACTGACCATTGATCTAAAAATACAGGACATTCTGGAAAATCTTGTTAAAGATATCGCTTTAAATGAACAGGCCGAAAAGGTTATGGCGTATCTTATGGAAAGCGGAACCGGGGAAATAATTGGCGGAGCCAACCTGCCGGGGTTTAATCCCAATATTTTTGCCAAATATTCTCAAGAGCAGACCGAAAATATGGCTCTTGTTCCTTTCTGTATGCCTCCCAAGTTTCGTCTTTTCCTGCGGGATGCGACAATGCTGCATGCGTATGGTTTGAATGGTGTTTCACCTTCTGCCTGGAGCTTGGCCTCAGATGATAACAATCTTGGTCACCAATTGCGTTTGTGGGAATGGCTTGGGTTAGAGGAATCGTCGGGTACTGATTTTCATGTGCCGATACCATCTGAAAAAACGGCAGCGAGCCAGCAGAAACCTGTAATGACATCTACGACGTATTTCGGCTTTGTGCCGGAGTCCGCAACCCCATTGAGCCTACTTACGACCTACTCTGTTCTGCTCAATGAGGGTAAAAAAATACGTCCCTTTGTGGTAAAAAAAATTTTTGATAAAGATACGGGGATGGAAACCCAACTCTCCGCAGAAGAACAGGCCGGCCGGCAGTCGGACAGTTGGACTGAAACTGGAGGCCATCTCATCAAGTCTCTTTTTCGCAGTCAGGCCAGACAGGGAGCCTCAGGCTCATATTTTTTCAGAGATGATATTTTACTCAGTGTTGATAGTGGCGATTACCGGCAATTCTTCATTAATGATATGGTTTTTGTAACTATACCTGCCGGAAGCAATGACTTGAATATGTTGGTTGTCGTTCAACGAGCCCCTGTGGGAATGAAAGGGCATGGCGTCAAAGAGAAAAAAAGTCTTGAGCAGATTGTAGAAGAGAAGGTTGAGAGGATCTCTGTGCTGCAGCAAATCGCCAAGTCTGTAGCAGATGTGGTTGAACTTGAAGTTGGTGATGAGGAAAATTATCAGGGGAAAAACAGGTTCACCGCTCAGTACTCTGGTATTGCGATAATACCGAAAGGGAAAAAAACTATAGTCAGAGTCATGCCGGACCTTAAGGGGTTGAGTCTTAGAAAAAGTCTTCGTCTGTTGCAGGGAATGAGCTTGGAGATTAATCTTCAGGGAACTGGAAGAGTCATCGATCAGAAGCCGCGACCGGGTAGTTCCTTAAAAGGAATAACCGAATGTGTGTTGTTTCTTGAAACGCAAGAAAGTGTAGTTCCCTGGAAATTTTCGAAGGAATTGCTTGAAAAAGACTAGTCTCGATAAATCCCGACTTATTTTCCCGTTTACCGGGGTTAGAACACTATCAAATGTTATCATACAAAGTACCTAATACATTTATACCTAATACATTCGCATCTCTTCTTAAGGGGCAGAAATTCAATATTGTCTGTTCCCTTTCTGATAGGTCGCTGGATGACCAATTGATCACCTCGATCACTGCTGATTCACGAGAAGTTACCGCTGATAGTCTTTTTGTCGCGCTTCCGGGGGTTGTACGTGATGGTCACGATTTTATAGAGGCAGCTGTTGCTGCCGGATGTCGGGCGATTGTCTGTGGGCCTGGAAAATTAACTACAGCACAGGCGAGAGATCTACAGGCAACTGTAATCGAGGTGGAAGATACAGCCAGAGCATATGCAGCTGTAGCTGCAAATTATTTTCGGCGGCCTGCAGAAAAATTGCAATTCATCGGTATCACCGGGACCAACGGTAAGACGACAGTTACCTACCTTCTTGAACATGTGCTGCTGCAGGCGGGGTTAACTGTCGGAGTTATCGGTACGGTCAATAACAGATTTACCGGCAGGAGTGGTGAAAAAAAGATTCTGAAAACCCGGTTTACTACCCCGGAAGCTTTTTTGCTTCAGGAGCTGCTGAGGGAGATGGTCGATAATGGCGTGGACTATGTGATTATGGAGGTATCTTCCCACGCCCTTGCTCAATCGCGGATAGGCTCCATAATGTTCGATGTCACTGCGTTTACCAATCTGTCCCGGGATCATCTGGATTACCACGCGGATATGGAAGATTATTTTCGGGCAAAAATCAGACTGTTTTCCGAGCATATGAAGGAAGCTGGGACAACAATCCTTCCTGTTTCTTTGGGGAGAACTGACGACAGGGAATGGCTTTCTTTGTTGCATGGGATTTGTGAAAAAAACTGCAAAAAAACGATACAATGGGGAGAAGGTGAAGGGGCGGATATTCAGCTAAAGAATTTTTCCTCAACACTCGATAGGACTGATACAGTTATATTAACCCCTTCTGGTGAGCATACTCTCTCATCTCCTCTCGTAGGACGTTATAATGTCGATAATATATTGACTGTATACGGGCTCTGTTTGGGCATGGGTATTGATGAGGCACTTATTTGCAGTGCCCTTGCCACGGCGACCGGCGCTCCCGGCAGAGTTGAAAGAGTTACCGCCGGTCCTGGTTGGGATTCAAAAGGGCCGGTAGTGTTGGTTGATTATGCCCACACCCCGGATGCTTTGGAGAAAGTTCTGACAACTGTGGCTGCTCTACCCCATGGAGAGCTTTTCTGTGTTTTTGGCTGTGGCGGGGATAGGGATAAGGGCAAGCGGCCGCTGATGGGCGAGATTGCCGGCAGGGTATGTGATGTTGCCGTGGTAACCGATGATAACCCACGCACTGAAGACCCTGACCAGATAGTGAGACAAATTCTTGCCGGTCTAAAAAAGACCCCCCTGGAAGTGAAGGACCCTGAATGGCTTTCGGCAAGAAACTGTAAAGATCGTGGAAGTGTAGTCATTCGTGACAGAAAGGAGGCAATCGACGCAGCCATTCGAGCGGCGTCATCTGGGGATATTGTCGTTATTGCCGGAAAAGGTCATGAACCCTACCAATTGACGTCTCAGGGAAAACGTTTTTTTGATGATCGACAGGAAGCACAAGGAGTTTTGTTTTCCTGGACGGCTGAGTTGGTCGCGGTTGCCGTCAATGGCAAATTGCGGCCTGGATCGGGCCATTTAAAATTGCTGGGCCCTGTTATCACCGACAGCAGGGGTGCCAGCAGGGATGGGATCTTTGTCGCCCTGAAAGGGGAAAACCATGATGCCCATGACTATGCCCGACAGGCGGTGGAAAATGGTGCTTCCTGTCTGGTGGTTGAGAAGTTGCTTGCTCTGCCTGCAGAGATGGAAGTTAGTCAGGTAGAAGTTAAAGATACCCTGCAGGCGTTGGGGGATCTGGCGGCCTTTCGCAGAAGAGCACTGGCCGGGCAATGTGAACAGGTGGTCATTGGGCTTACCGGTAGCTGCGGAAAAACCACAGTTAAAGAGATGATTGCCCCGGTACTTGCCAGGATGTGGCCGGAAGGACCCGATTTTCCCCCTGACTGTTTTCTCAAAACTAAAGGAAATTTTAATAATCTCATCGGCTTGCCCCTGTCGCTGCTGCCTCTTGACGTTGGGGATCGTGCAGCTGTGCTGGAAATGGGTATGAACCAGCCGGGTGAGCTCAATCGACTTGGTTCTATAGCCGACCCGGATATAAGCTGTATAACCAACATTTATGGGGCACATCTTGAGGGGCTGCAGTCGATTGAGGGAGTAGCCAAGGCTAAAGAAGAGCTTTTTGCCGTTACCAAAGACTCAGGAATACTGGTGGTCAACCTTGATGACATCAGGGTCCTGGAGCTGTCCAGAAAATATAATAATCGAAAAATCACTTTTGCAGTGCATGGCGAAGGAGGACAGCAGGAGCCGGACAAAAGGCCGGATGTTTGGGCTTCGGCTATCCACATGAAAGAAGGTGGCGTCATTACCTTCACCTTGCACCATGCAGAGGATACAGTCGGAATTCACCTCAATATTGCCGGCGAACACAATGTGTCCAACGCCCTTTGTGCCGCCGCTATCTGTCTTGCAGCAGGAGCAACACTAGGGCACGTTGCAGCAGGACTTGCAGATTTCAGGCCTCCTGATAAACGTATGGAGATGCTCCGGGCCAAATCCGGTTTCACCATAATAAACGATACGTACAATGCCAATCCGGCCTCAATGGCAGCCGGGTTGAGAACATTGAAAAATATTTCTAAAAAAACTTCGGTCGGGATTATCGGCGACATGCGTGAACTTGGTGTTGTTTCCAGGCAGGCTCATTATGATATTGGAAAATTAATTGCCGAATTGGCCATTGATTGTGTTGGAGTTGTTGGAGAATTTAAGGAAAATGTGGTACAGGGTGCCCTTGACCACGGTTTTGATAAAGGGCGCATCCATATGTTTGAGGAGAAAGTGGATGCGACCAGGTGGATAAGCGAAATGATTGACTGCGAAAAATTAGGACAAGATGATGTTGTCCTGGTAAAGGCTTCCCGAGGTCTGAGCTTTGAGACAATTGTGGCCGAACTTATTGATTTTTGATCGAAAGGACCTAACCCCGGTAAACGGGAAAATAATCCGGGACTCAGTTCAGTACCCCCTTGAGGGGTGTAAGTGCCTTTCACAGATATAAGGCAGGTCCCTTCTGACTGTCGTTGAACCTTTACCTGCGAGTCTGATTGCTTATGTTGTACCACCTTCTTTATCCGCTGCATACCAGTTTAAGTGGCTTAAATGTATTCCGTTATATAACATTTCGTTCCATAGGCGGGGCAGTTACCGCTTTTTTGATTGTATTGATACTCGGGCAGGTCTTTATTAGAACCATGCGACATTTTCAGATTGGCCAGGTGGTGCGTGACGACGGACCGGAGACTCATCTGGCAAAGCAAGGGGTGCCGACCATGGGAGGTTTGCTCATTCTTGCGGCAATCACCATCGGCACTTTGCTCTGGGCCCGGCTGGATAATTCCCTGGTGTGGCTGGGCTTATTTGTTACTTTGTTCTATGGCTGCATTGGCTCTTTAGATGATTTGAGAAAGATACGAAAAAACAACTCCAAGGGCTTAAGCGCCAGGTGGAAGCTGATACTGCAGGTCCTTGGAGCCTCCGTGGTTGCGATGGTTATATTTTGGAATTCCGGTTTTGACGGTCAGTTGAGTCTGCCGTTCACGAAAAATTTTCGGCCCGATCTCGGTTGGTTTTATATCATCTTCGCCATTATAGTAATTGTCGGGGCATCGAATGCGGTTAACCTGACAGACGGGCTTGATGGTCTGGCTGCCGGGCCAACTGTGGTCACAGCCGCGGTTTATCTGGTTTTTTCTTATCTGGCCGGTCATGTGGTTCTGGCCGAATATCTGCAGCTTCCTTATGTTGCGGGCAGTGGTGAACTGGCAATATTCTGCGGCACGATTTTCGGAGCATGCTTAGGTTTTTTATGGTTCAACGCCTATCCTGCTCAAATGTTTATGGGTGACGTGGGCTCGCTGGCTATTGGTGGTGCACTTGGTTCCACGGCGATTATTATTAAACAGGAATTTTTGCTGGCAATTGTCGGCGGGATTTTTGTGATGGAAGCTTTATCGGTGATAATGCAGGTCGGCTACTTCAAAATGACACACGGGAAACGGATTTTTTTAATGGCCCCTTTTCATCACCATTTCGAAAAAAAAGGATGGCATGAACCAAAGGTTGTGGTCAGATTCTGGATCGTATCGATCATTCTCGGTCTTGTGGCCATTGCCACGTTGAAACTACGATAGTGATGAATGAATCTTTAATATATCCCGGCGTAAAAGTCGCAATAATGGGACTGGGAGTCTCCGGTCGAGCTGCAGTTCGTTATTGTCTCCATTGCGGAGCCGAGGTCTTTGTCTCGGACAATCGGCCGGAACAACTATTTCTTGCCGAGGAGGGTGAGTTTTTAGCTACGGCAGATATTAAATGGGAAGCGAGTGGTCACAGTCGCCAGTTTTTAGGTCAAGCTGAGCTGCTTCTTGTCAGCCCCGGAGTGAATCTGCAACTCCCGTTGTTAAAGACTTTAAGAGATGATGGCGTAGTGATCGCGGGTGAATTTGCTGTAGCCGCTGGGCAGATAGATGTACCCGTGGTTGCTGTCAGTGGGACAAACGGCAAAACCACTGTGACGACACTCATCGGAAAAATTTTCGAGGATGCCGGAAAAAGAGTGTTCATTGGAGGGAATATCGGCACTCCCCTGTATGAATATCTTCTTGAGCCAGAGGATTACGACATCGTTGTGGCGGAAGTGTCCAGCTTTCAACTGGAGAGTGCAGGGGATTTCTTCCCGGATGTCGGTTTGTTGCTCAACATCAGTCCGGATCATTTGGACAGGCATATTTCGATGGCAAAATATGTGCAGGCCAAAATGAACCTTTTTGTGCACCAGCGGTCGGGTACTGTAGCAATTATTAACGGAGACGATTTGCTCTGTAGCAACCTTCCGCCGAACTTGCAGTCGGTTGTGCGTACTTTTAGTAAAAAAGATGGGTCTACGGCGGTTATAAGTGACAATCGGATAACCATTGACGTGGACGGTGAGAAGGAAGAGTACATATTCGAAGGAAGGGAAGACACTGATCAAATCAATGATATTACCAAGATGAATTATGCTGCGGCCATACTGGCAGTACGTTCGCAGGGTTGCACTCACTTAGAAACCCAGGCTGGATTGAATTCATTTTGTCCCCTGCCGCACCGCATTGAGTTTGTCGCTGAGGTAAACGGGGTTTCCTATTATAATGACTCGAAAGCAACTAATACCGGTGCAGTGATAGGTGCATTGTCCCAGTTTCGGGGGAATGTCATCCTTCTTGCCGGAGGCCGTGATAAAGGTGATGATTTCCACTTGTTAAAGGAAAGCGTGGTATCTAAAGTGAAAAAAATGGTGGTGTTGGGTGAAGCCACTGGACTCCTTGAAGATGCGCTTGCCGAAGTGGTGGACATAAGCCCGGTTCAATCCATGGAGGATGCGGTCACAACAGCAGCAGGAAACGCTGTTCCTGGAGATGTGGTACTGCTTTCTCCGGCTTGTGCAAGTTTTGATATGTTTACCAGCTATGGCCACAGGGGCAACGAGTTCAAAAAGGCAGTATTGACATTGCAAACCAACTTGGAATAACTCAATATGGGGCATGTGGGTTGAGGGGAAAAGATACTAAAATACGGCTTCTGTTGACTGGTGGGGGAACAGGAGGTCATTTGTTTCCAGCTGTGGCAACTGCCCAGGAGTTTCAGAAGCAGATGCCGAACTCAGACATTCTCTTTGTCGGCACAAAAAGGAAGGTGGACACAAAAAGTCTCGGAGCCTATGGCTTTGCAAGCGAGAGTATCCAGTGTTATGGGTTGAAGGGTAAGAACCCTCTGGAACTACTTAAAGCTCTCATCGTACTGCCATTATCTTTCCTTCAGGCACTCATGATCATCCGCCGTTTTCAGCCGGATATTATCTTTGGAGTAGGGGGATATGTTACTGGGCCGGTGGTCGCAGCCGGCAAAAGTCTGGGTGTTCCCGTTGTTATCCATGAACAGAATTCGGTGCCTGGGCTGGCAAACCGGAAACTCGGAAGAATGGCCGATAGAGTGTGTCTGTCGCTCCCGGGGAGTGGGACAGAATTCCCGGAGGAGAAGATACTTTACACAGGGAATCCGGTACGAAGCAAAATTCTTGAGCTGGCAGGAAAATCCCAGTTTCGAAAAAGCGGGAAACGAACCCTGCTGATCCTGGGGGGAAGCCAGGGTGCGCAGGCTGTTAATGGATTGATCACCGAGGCATTATGTTCTTTGACAGATGCGGAACTGCAGGATCTCAGAGTGATCCATCAAACAGGTGCCAGGGATGAAGAGCTGGTACACAGTGCATATCAGAAACGAGGGGTCGATGCCGAGGTAGCCGGCTTCTTCACGAAGATGCACGATATTTATGAACATGCCGATTTACTGGTTTCCAGAGCGGGGGCAACAACTTTGTCTGAGATTGCAGTATTGGGTAAACCGGCGATTCTCATTCCCTATCCCTTTGCCGCTGATAACCATCAGGAAAAAAATGGTCAATATTATGTGACCGGCGGCGGTGCTGTCCAATTTACCGAAAAGGAACTTACCGGAAAACAGCTTGGCGAGACAATTATGCAGCTGATGAACAATGAAGAAAAATTGGATAGGATGGGGGTGGCCATGAAACGACTCTCATTCCCTGATGCGGCCGAAAGGATTGTCTCTTGTTGTCTGGAGCAAATTGAGAAACGTCACACATGATGAACAGAAAAACCAAACATATCCATTTTGTCGGAATTGGCGGTATCGGCATGAGCGGTATCGCCGAGCTGTTGCTTAATCTGGGCTACAAGGTTTCAGGGTCGGATTTGAATAGTTCTGCCATCACGGAAAATCTCTCAAGGCTCGGAGGCGTCATCCGCACAGGACATCAAAGCCAGTGGATGGAGGGAGCAGATGTTGTAGTGACATCATCGGCTATTTCACCGACTAATCCAGAACTTGTCAGGGCAAAAGAGACCAATGTACCGGTGATCATGCGTGCGGAGATGCTTGCAGAATTGATGCGGTTGAAGAAAAATGGGATCGCTATTGCCGGCAGTCACGGAAAAACATCGACAACGTCAATGGTCAGTTGGATGCTCGCTTCAGCAGGTCTTGACCCGACTATCGTCATTGGTGGTAAGGTCGATGCACTTGGCGGAAACGCCAAATTGGGTGAAAGTGAGTATCTGGTGGCTGAGGCAGACGAGAGTGACGGCTCCTTTTTGAAATTGTCACCGGTCGTGGAAGTTGTCACAAATATTGACCTTGAACATCTCGACTATTACCGGGATATTGAGCACATTAAGTCAACGTTTCTTGAGTTTATCGATAAAATTCCGTTCTATGGTGCTGCTATCGTCTGTCTGGATGATGCAAATGTTGCAGATATTTTGCCGTCGATAAAAAAGAGAACGATAACCTATGGCTTGACACCCCAGGCCGATATTTATGCTGATGATATAGTATGGCGGGATGGCAAGATCTATTTTACCGTAAAAGATGCTGTAGGCATTCGTGGCAGAATTGGTATTGCACCACCAGGGATTCACAATGTCTACAATGCACTGGCTGCGGTCTGTGTCGGTCTGGAATATGATCTCTCCTTTGAAAAAATCCAGGCCGGGCTGGAAAGCTACGCCGGAGTTCAGAGAAGGATGCAGCAGAAAGGGGAAATTGCCGGGATTACCATAGTTGATGATTATGGCCATCATCCGACGGAAATCCGGGCCACTTTGGAGGCGATCAAACTGGCGTGGCCGCAAAAACGTTTGGTGGTTCTTTTTCAGCCCCATCGATATTCTAGAACGAAGGCTCTCTTCAAAGAGTTTCAAACCTGCTTTCATAAAGCTGATTACCTCGTCATGTCTGATATTTATGCAGCCAGTGAAGAACCTATCCCGGGTGTGACCGGTGAAAGTTTGCTTGAGGCTACTAAATTGCATGGCCAGCGTTACACCCGGTATATCGGGGAACTGGAGAAAATGGCGGAAAAACTGCTGCCAATGTTGCAGGCGGGAGACCTGGTCCTTACTCTTGGGGCAGGAAACATAGTCAGAGTTGGGGAGGAATTACTCCAATTATTGCAAAAAGACACACAGTGACCGGATGAATCGAGCGCAACATGAAAAACTAACTGCCCTGGTTTCACAACCAGTTAATTGGCAATGCCGCTTGGATCGCTACACCTCACTTTCAATTGGTGGTCCTGCCGAAGCCGTTGTCAAGGTTGATAGACGACAGGAACTGCAACCCCTGCTCGCTTTTCTGGCTGAGGAAAATATACCCTGGAGGGTTATTGGTCGCGGTACTAACCTGCTCGTAAAAGATGAGGGGGTTACCGGGGTAATTCTTATATTGGGTAGCGAGTTCAAAACTGCTCTTAAACAATCAACAAATGATACCGATACGACTATAGTTCGAGTCGGTGCTGGCTATGCTCTTGCAAAGTTCGCTCTCAGCTGCATGGAGTGGGGGTTGGCTGGGGTAGGATTTGGTTGTGGTATTCCCGGAACCCTGGGAGGGGCGGTGATAATGAATGCCGGGGCATGGGGCGGCGAAATGTCATCGATTATTGAAAGCGTCAGGCTGACGACTGCTGAAGGTGAAGAACGAATTGCCCGTAAGGAGCTAGATTTTTCGTATAGATGCTGGAATGGATTTGCAGCGTATTCTGGAAGTGCTGTGGTCTCAGAGGTGGAACTGGAATTAAGAAACGGAGAGCCTAACGATATCAAGCAATATTGCAGCGTATTGCAAAATCGTAGAAAGAATGCTCAGCCCTGCGAATACCCCAATGCCGGATCATTTTTCAAAAATCCGGCAAACGACAGTGCTGGTCGTTTGATAGATGCCAGTGGATTTAAAGGATTAGCTGTTGGAGGAGCCATGATATCTGAACATCATGGTAATTTTTTGGTTAATAAGGGCGGTGCCACCGCAACTGATGTTCTGAATCTTATGAAAATGGTCCAGGCAAAGGTGAAAATCGACAGTGGCGTTTACCTTGAGCCAGAAGTCCATTTTATCTGAGAATGACAATGTTACTCTTCAGAATAAAACAAATCTTATCGCTTTTTGAAAAAAAGAAAAAGCGTGGGGGCGGTTATCTGAAAAGCGGGATGCAGCTGCATGCCCTCCCAGAGAAAAATAGCCTTGATAGTAGCCAATATACACAGCGGAAAAAACGACTTGCCCGCTTCAGGCAGTTATTGACAACGAAAAAGAGGGCAAGTCATAATGGATATCAAGAGGCTGGCAGCAGAAAATTTATTTTCAAGGTGGCAGGATTGGCTACTCTTGCATTTTCTCTCCTGCTCTTTCTTCTGATTGGCGGGGGGCGGTTAATCCTCCATAATCTTGAATCATTACCATACTGCCAGGTGTCGGAAATTGTATTCTCAGGAACCAATACCATCTCGGAAGAAAAATTGCGTGAGGCTTCTGGAATAATCCTGCACCAGACGAGCCTGATTGGTCTGGACTGTTCTCAGGTTGAGGAAAAGTTGCTATCCGTCCTATCGGTGGCACGAGCCGTGGTGGAACGGAACTGGCCGTCAACCGTTGAAATTTCTATTGTGGAAAATATCCCGCTGGCCCTTCTACATAGTAATACATCCAAAGGAACTGAGTTGCAATATATCAACCGGAAAGGGTTGCCGTTTATGCAGGTCAGGCCGGGTTCAGATATAGATTTTCCCGTCATTACAGGACTCACTGACATTGATGAGCCAACAGTGAGGGAAAGGGCCCTGGCTGAGGTTCTGGTTTTTCTGAAGAAGATAAATGGCAATAATCCGAATCTTCCGGCACAATCGGTATCAGAGATTCACCTTAGCCGAGATGGAGAAATGGTGGTGTACCTGGTTGAACACCCATTTCCAATCTTTTTTGGAAGCAGTGACACGAGCAGGAAATATTCTCGTCTGGTACAGGTTCTGAAAACATTATATAAAAAACAGAAAGGCAAGGGGGCGATTTCTCAGATTGAATATATCCAGATGGATTATTTGAACGACAAGGTGCTCGTTTCACAGATCGAATCAGGTTAGTATCTTAGAAATTATTATCTTACAAAGGGTTTCGTGAAGGTACTTTTACCCCATAAGGGGACACTAAAAAGGGTCCAGGCTCATTTCCCGTTTATCGGGCTTAGAAAAATAGAATGAATGAAAATAATAAAACTGTGATGACTACGGACATTGAAGCTGTCCGATCCGAGGAAAACGATGCAGATCATCTGGAATCGGGTGACCTGATAGTCGGTCTTGATATCGGAACGACAAAGATTTGCTGTGTCGTCGGTGAGGTGTTTGATGACCGGGTTGAGATTATCGGGGTGGGGACAGTACCTTCCCTGGGGCTGAAAAAAGGAATCGTCGTTAACATCGAGAGCACGGTTAATTCGATTCGACAGGCTGTAGCACTTGCCGAAGATTCAGCTGGTTGTGACTTGAGCTCAGCGGATGTCTATGTCGGGATCGCCGGTAACCATATCAAAGGATTTAACAGCCCCGGTATACTCGCAGTAAATAACCGGGAGATCAAACAGGCTGACATTGATGAGGTGATTGCCGCCGCAAGAACCGTTAAAATTTCTGAAAATACGCGTATTATCCATGTCATGCCCCAGGAATACATGGTTGATGATCATACCGGCATCCAAAACCCTGTCGGGATGACCGGGGTTCGTCTGGTCACTAACGTGCACATAGTGACTGCAGACATCGGTGCGGTACATAATCTGGTCACTTGCTGCAACAAGGCCGGATTGCAAGTTGCTGACCTGGTTCTCGAATCAATTGCCTCGGCTAACTCTGTCTTAAGTAAGGACGAGATGGAATTAGGCGTAGTCTTGATTGACATTGGGGGCGGGACAACTGACCTTGCTGTTTTTTGTGACGGTACTATACGTCATACCTGCGAAATAGGTCTGGGAGGGCATAATCTTACCAATGACCTGTCAGTGGGCCTGCGCACACCGCTCCAGGAAGCAGAACGCCTGAAAGAAGATTTTGGTGGAGCGGTTGCTTCATTTATTAAGCCAAATCTTGTGGTAGACGTGCCAACTGTGGGTGATCGAGAACCACGGAAGGTAACCCAGAAGGTGCTGGTCGAAATTCTTGAGGCTCGGGTAATTGAGATACTTGAGATGATGAACAGTGAGCTGATTGCCTCAGGGCAAAAAAATAAGATCAACGGTGGTCTGGTTCTGACAGGCGGGACTGCTCTTTTGTCTAATCTTGTGGAGCTTGCCGAACAGATCTTTGATTTACCGGTAAGGATAGGGTACCCGACTGGAATATCGGGTAAGGTTGAAGAACTCCACAGCCCGCGCTGTACAACGGCGACGGGGCTTGTTCTTTTTGGCAGAAATACGCATAATGAAATGGCCAGACAGGATCTCACCTTCATCGGCAGGGTGA
The DNA here is from genome assembly GCA_013139415.1 of Desulforhopalus sp. Classification (GTDB taxonomy): domain Bacteria; phylum Desulfobacterota; class Desulfobulbia; order Desulfobulbales; family Desulfocapsaceae; genus Desulforhopalus_A. The sequence continues at coordinate 8,736 of WTAT01000395.1, read as the reverse complement.
AAGAGTGGATTAAAAAAATCATGTGATTGTTAAATTTTTTTCTTTAAGTGTCAACTACGGAATGCTATAGTATTGTACTGATAATATTCGTACTTTGTCTCTGCATGAGGTGGACGTTTAAGTAACAAACGAGGGGGAGAACATGCCGTTCAGGATGGCTGAATCAGAGGGTGTTGCAGTCGTGAAGGTTATTGGTGTTGGTGGTGGAGGCGGCAATGCCATCAACACTATGGTAACCAATAGACTTCAGGGGGTAGAGTTCATTGTTGCCAATACTGATAAGCAGGCATTGAATCAGTCTAAGGCTGATGTCTGTCTTCAAATTGGTCCAAGTATAACAAAAGGCCTCGGTGCAGGAGCAGATCCGGAAACAGGGAACATGGCTGCCATGGAGTCTGTGGAGGAATTAAGGGAGGTTCTTAAAGGCAGTGATATGGTGTTTGTCACAGCAGGCCTTGGAGGGGGGACTGGAACCGGGGCCGCTCCTGTGGTTGCCAAGGCCAGCAAGGAGTTGGGTGCGTTGACCGTCGCTGTAGTAACTAAGCCATTTAGCTTTGAAGGTAAATACCGTGCCCGAAATGCCGAGCAAGGGTGGCAGGAACTGCAAAAATATGCAGACACAATTATTACCGTGCCCAATGACAGACTTCTCTCCATTATGCAGAAAAACAGCAAACTGTCCGATATGTTGCATATGGCGGATAATGTTTTGCTCCAGGCGGTAAAGGGCATTACTGATCTCATAAATGTACCTGGGCTTATCAATGCTGACTTTGCCGACCTGAGAACGGTGATGAAAGAAGTTGGTCCCGCTGTAATGGGCTCCGGCGCTTCGACTGGAGAGAATCGAGCTACCGAAGCGGCCAGGAAAGCAATCGATAACCAGCTGCTTGAAGACTTTGGCATTGATGGGGCACGGGGTTTGCTCATTAACATCTCTGCTTCGGAAGAAAGTTTCACCATGGCGGAGTTTATGGAGGCTTCTGCTCTCATTCAGGAGAAGGTCGACGATGATGCGAGGGTTGTGATTGGGGCTCTTTATGATGATGCTCTTGGAGATGAGTTGCATGTAACGGTTATAGCCACCGGGGTAGGTGGAATGATAGATAAAAAGGAAACCATTGACCCGGTTGAGGATCACATGAGTAGACCGGCACCGTTAAAAGCGCCGAAGACAATAATGAAAGGGACTCCGGCTGCACCGAATAAGCAGCCAAAAGCAACACCGTTGCCGGGTTCTAATTTTGATACCCTGGAAAATCTTGGTTCATCAAGTCCACCTGATGGAAAAGCTGCAAACGCTCTTAATTGGAATGATGATTATCTTGAGACCCCAACGTATTTACGAAAAAAAGCTAACTGAAAAGCCCGCCTAAGAATACAAGTAGATCATTAACACCCCACAAGGGGGTACTCTTTTTAGTACCCCCCCGAGGGGGTATTGAACTGAACACCCCTCAAGGGGGTACTAAAAAGAGTGACAGGTTTTCAGGTGTAAGGCATTAAGGGCTTGAATAGGAAAGAGGATCATTAAGCCGTTTTTCAAGCTCTATTTCCTACGGAAGATCCTGAAAAGAGGTGATTTTAACTTTTCCGCCAACAGTTTTGTCGATGACCCTCAATCGACTGCCCGCAGTGTAACCAAGATGGTCGGTGTATGTACCTGAGAAGTAAGCTGAATCATTATCTCCCCGGGAGACCAGACAATGACTAAAGGGGATGAGACGGATCCGGTTCTTGATTCGATCCGGAAAGAGAAGGTAAGAGCCGGGCTTGAGTCCTTTAAGCTGGTCAAATATTTTTCTTTCTCCAGTTTTGCTGCCATCCTGGTGTTCACCCTTCTGCTTTCCTGGATTATCTCAAACAACGCCCGAAAAATTATGCTGGAGCAAAACGAGGAGTACTCTCTCCTGCTTGCTGAAAACATTAACCAACAGGTTTTCAGGCGCTTTGTTCTCCCGGCAGTTATCCGTTATGGTGGTATCGCTCTGCGAAAACCCGAACAGTTTGAACTGCTTGATGGGATTATCAAAGGGGTTACCCAAGGTTTGAAGATTGATTCAGTAACCATTTTCGATTCAAGTATGAATATCATCTCCTATTCGACCATACCTGAGCTTGTCGGCAAAAAGGAGATGGGGGAGGCGGAATATTTTAAAGCCCTGGTTGGGATCCCCAATTCACGACTGACCTATAGCGGGTCGGTTCTGAGTCTTATGCACATCACCACCCAGGTGGAGTGTATATTGAAGACCTTTATTCCTTTTCGTCAAGTACGTCGTGATGGTGAGGGGGGGGATATAATTATGGGGGTCATTGAAATCGAAAAAGATCTGTCACGAAACTATACAAATATCATTAAGTTTCAAGGGAGGATTATAGTTGTCTCCAGTGTGGTTATGTCCATACTTTTCCTGGTGTTGCGATCCATTGTGTCGCGGGCAGGCGAAATAATTGAGAAGAGAGCGGTCGAACGCTTGCGACTCGAAGAAAAGCTTAATCAGGCAGAAAGACTGGTTCACCTCGGAAAAATGGTTGCAACAGTGAGCCATGAGATAAAAAGTCCCTTGGGAATTGTTCGCAGCACAGCGGAAATATTGGAAAAACGAATTGCAAAATTAGCACCTGGCAATGAACATCTAGCAAAAATAGTGGTTGACGAGACGGTGCGGTTAAACAATATAGTGGTTGAGTTTCTCGACTTCGCCAGACCACAGAAGGCTTATCTAAAACCGTCCAGCGTGAACCAGGTCGTCAGGAAAGTGCTCGACTTTCTGTCACACGAACTAAAGCGTCAGCAGATAGAATTGATAACTGATCTTGCTCCCGATCTACCTAAAGCCAATCTAGACCAGGACCTTTTTTATCGTGCCCTGTTAAATATTTTAGTGAATAGTTTGCAGGCAATGACAGAAAACGGTCAGTTGCAGGTGAGTACATGTCGTTCCCAGTCAGGAGGCATTGAACTGGCAATCAGGGATACGGGGGTCGGCATGTCACCAGAAAAGATTGGACAGATATTCACACCTTTTTTTACTGACAAAAATAAGGGAACCGGTTTGGGGCTGGCTATAACAAGGACTATAATCGACAGTCACGATGCCGAGATCGCGGTGCAGAGTGAAGAAGAGAAGGGGACTACTTTCACTCTAACCCTACCCCAGGCAACATGAGTGATATGCACCTCTGTGCCAGAAATGTTACTTTTCTTGATAAGGGCCCTTACTCATTTTCGGTGGAAAAAGGAGAATGTGTTGGTTTAACCGGAAGATCGGGGATAGGCAAGACGCAGTTATTTAGGGCGATAACTGATCTCATTCCAGCCGGTGGAGAAATACTGTTGGAGGGTATCCGAAGTAGTGCTTTCTCCCCAACCCAATGGCGAGCAAAAGTTACCATGGTGCCGGCCGATTCATGTTGGTGGTATGACAGGGCGGGCGATCATTTTCCTGTATCAGCTCAGACGCCTTTTCTTCACGAGAATTGTGCGCTCCTCGGTCTTGATGTGGAGGTGTTGAACTGGCAAGTGAGCCGTCTTTCCACGGGAGAGCGCCAGCGATTAGCCCTGTTGCGGGCCCTGCATAACAGACCGACTGTCTTGTTGCTTGATGAACCCAGCTCAGGTCTTGATAAGTATCATACCGGGCTTATGGAAGAATTTATAGAACATTATCGCCAGCTCAATAGGCCGGCAATAGTGTGGGTGAGTCATGATCCAGAGCAACTTGGAAGAGTGGCGACCAGAGAATTTCGGATGGAGCAGAACGGTCTCTACGAAATGACACGAATCAGTGGTAAACCCTGAATATCGAGCGCTGCTGAGTGCCTGCTGTAAAATTTTCAAAGTACCCTCAAATGCAGAAAGAGAATTTGTAAGGTTCTAACCCGGTAAACGGGAAAATAAGCCAGGACTCAGTTCAGTACCCCCTTGAGGGGTATAAGTGCCTTGGTGGTCACTTTAAGTTTCTAATTTCAATGCACTCTCCAGATTTCTTGTTTTTTATACCCCTCAAGGGGGTACTAAAAAGAGCACCCCTCAAGGGGGTATTGAACTGAATGACAGGAAATCTGGAGTAATGCACTAAACGTCCTCTCCGGTGAAGCGATGGATGTCATCAGTTTAAGCAGTGTTGATTTGGCAATAGCCGCATCCCTTTTAGTATTGCTCTCATTTCTCAGCATGATATTCAGCCTTGGACTTGAGCGTAAAATACTGTTTTTGGGCTGCCGGATGACTGCCCAGCTCCTTTTTGTCGGATTGGTACTCCGCTATTTGTTTGCCAGCGGCAGCTTCCTTCTGGTGTTGTTGATGTCGACTGTCATGCTCTGTGCTGCCGGCCGGGAAGTACAGGCTAGACAAAAGCGAAAAATACTGGGCTTTTCTGGATATTTGATTAGCATCTGTGCTATGTTCATCTCCTCTTTTTCTGTCACGGTTCTGGCATTGCTTGTCATTATTCGTGTCGAGCCCTGGTACACTCCGCAATACGCCATTCCGCTACTCGGTATGCTTCTTGGCAATACAATGACCGGCATCTCTCTTGCCTTGGACAGGATGACGGATCAATTGCATGGACGGCGGGGTGAGGTTGAACAGCGACTGCTGCTTGGGCAGACCTGGCAGGAAGCGAGCCGTGATATTCGGAGTGATTGTATGAGGACTGGCATGATGCCGATAATTAATTCCATGGCGGCAGCAGGCCTGGTCAGCTTACCGGGGATGATGACCGGTCAAATATTAGGTGGAACACCGCCGGTTGAAGCGGTAAAATATCAAATTCTTATTATGTTTCTTATTGCAGCAGGAACTGGTTTTGGTGTTGTGAGTGCTATTTGGATGTCTGGCTTGCTTCTTTTTGATGAGCGGCACAGGCTCCGTCTGGATAACCTTAAATTAGATTAATCTCAGGAAAGACACTCGATTAAGGTATGGCACTTTATTATATCATCTTGAGTTTTTTTGATAAATAATGTTCATATGTCAAAAACATCAGCGTACTTTCGATATAAGTGATAATTTAATTTCTGAAAACGTTGTTGTAGAAAAAATATCAAAATAAACAAGTGGAGTACAGGATGGGAAAACGAATAGTAATTGTAGGGGGTGTTGCAGCAGGTCCCAAAGCAGCGTGTCGCTTAAAACGACTGATGCCGGATGCTGAGGTAACCGTCATCGACCAGGACAGTCTTATTTCTTACGGGGGCTGCGGTATACCCTACTATGTTTCAGGTGATGTCGCCGACGAGAAAGAGTTGCGGTCAACAAGTTTTCATATGGTGCGGGATGAGTACTTTTTCGACAAGGCAAAGGGAGTGAAAACCTTGACTTCTACCCGTGCTTTGTCAATTGACCGAGAAAATAAGACGGTTCAGCTTGAAGATCTCAAGACAGGAATGAGAACTGAGATCGAATACGACACTTTAATGCTCGCCACAGGAAGTCAGCCGGTAGTGCCTCCGATCCCGGGAAATGACGCAGAAGGAGTTTTTACCGTCAGTGATCTGCATAAGGCAATTGCCATAAAAGACATGATCGCCAAGGGGAAGGTTGGTAAAGCTGTGGTGATTGGCGGTGGTGCAATTGGCATTGAAATGGCAGAGGCACTTACCGATCTATGGGGCGTTGAAACTTCAATCGTTGAGTACATGGACCAGCTGTTGCCTAAAATTATTGACTGGCCGCTGGCGACAATCCTGGAAAAACATCTTCGCGATCACAGTATTGACGTGCATCTGGGAGAAGCAGCTGAAGAAATTGTTGTACAGGACGGCAAGGTAGTTGCTGTTCGAACAGGAAAACGGACAATTGATGCCGATATGGTGATAATGGCGGTTGGGGTCAGGCCACGCTCCAAACTTGCCAAAGATGCTGGTCTCTTGGTGTCAGCCTCCGGCGGGATCGTTGTCAATGAGCGGATGCAGACCTCCGATCCCGATATATACTCGGCCGGCGATTGTGTTGATATTATCCACCTGGTATCCGGGAAACGTTTTGTGGCTCCATTTGGCAGTATGGCCAACAGAGAAGGACGGGTGGCCGCCAATAATATAGCCGGTATCCCTTCTGTGTTTAAAGGTGGCGTCGCCAGCTTTATTGTCAAGGCATTTGAGCTCTCTGTGGGGTCGGTTGGACTTAGTCTTGAGACCGCTCGTGCTGAGGGTTTTGATGCTGATTTTTCACTTTCGTCGCCCTCCGATCGCGCACATTTTTATCCTGGTCAGGACATCATCTGTCTGGAAATGATTTTTGATAAACGCACCAGAAAAGTTCTTGGTTTGCAAGGGACAGGGCCACTGAACGATGCACTGTCCGCTCGAATAGATGCTGCGGCTGTGGCACTTAGTGTCGGGGCTACTATTGATGATTTTGCTAATATTGAAATGGCCTACTCGCCTCCTTTTTCTTCGGCAATTGATCCAATCAATGCTGCTGCCTATATTGCGGATAATCTTTGCGATAAGCGCATGCGGCAAATTACTATGGAAGATTTTTATAGTTGGATGGCTAATCCATCCAGCAATCCAGATTGGCAGGTACTGGATGTACGCCATGAAACGCAGGCTGCTCCTTTTGTTGAACAATTCGGTAGTTCCCTGTGGAATTCTTTACCATATGATCAGGTACGTGACCGGTATTTGGAATTACCGACAGATAAAAAGTTTATTGTCTTTTGTAACGCTGGTTCCAGATCGTTTGAAATACAAGTGTTCCTGGACTCTGTCGGGCTAACAAATAATACAGTCCTTCCAGGTGGCTTCAATGTTATCAAGCGCATGGGGGCCGAATGGTTGCCGGTAAGCTAATTGAATTACATCTTGCCTGAGATTCATAGAAAAGCCCGATTATCCAAAAAGGTTTGGGAGTAGGCATTCCCTCTTTATTTAACCCGCTTTTTTGAGGGGGGTAAATAAAGAGGGGTACAGTATTATATGTTCAGCAGTTCTGATGTATTTGTTTTTATTTTGATAGAAAATTTTGGCAAGGAACGGAATTAAAGGAGCAATTATGGCTGAATTGAATCCAGAACATATGATCGAAGAGCTCCGGGATAATATAAAAACAGGTGATACACTCAAGGCACAACTTGTTTTGGCTCATTTAGAGCAAGTGGACCAGAAGACACGCAATCACTTGCTGTACACCCTGTCTAGAGCGGAACCAGATTTTTCCGTTCCGCTTTTTATCTATCTCCTGACAGATCAAATGGTGGTTGCTGATGAGATGCCCATAATTCGTGAGACCCTGCTTTCCATTCTCCTGGCCTATCCTGAAAAATTGGTTGAATTTCTCGGTTCAACGACAATCGGTGACAAAACGGAATTGATAAGAGTGGTGGGTGAGCTCCGTTTTGAGGAAGCGACTCCTGTTCTGCTCGACTTAATTACCACATCGGAAAATGAAGCTAAAATTCTATTGATCATAGAGACCCTCGGGTTCATTGGCGATCCCCTGGCGATTAACACCTTGACTGACTATCTTTATGCCGCCAACCGGGAGCTTATTATTGCGGCAGTGCAGTCTCTTGGACAGGTGGGCACTCCTACAGCTATGCATCGCCTTGCAAAACGGATGGGAACGGATAATGAGATCGACTACCTGATACTCTCAATATTTTCCGAAGTACAAGACCAAATTTCACTAGAAAAATTGAATGATACAATCCGCTCGCATTATGCGCATATGCGAACCTTTGCTAAATCAAAGTTGGTCAGAATTGGTCCGAAAGCGGTACCGGTGCTGATCGAGAATCTTCTCCATGACGATTCCGATTTTCTTATTCATACCTTGAATGTGCTGGGAGATATCGGTGACGAGTCCGCGGTTGTGCCCATTCGAAAATTACTGACTAATGAACCGAAAAACGCCAATGTTCGTTTCGCAGCATATGAGGCCCTGGCTCTTCTGCCCCTGAAAAAGGGTGCATATACCCTTACAGCTGGTCTGTCCGATTCGGAAGATCATGTGTGCATTGCCGCAGCCAGGGCAATTGATAAGAATTTTTCGACAATCCTCGGGGCGGGCATAAAAAACCTGTTACGAGGTCCGGAAAGTGAGGCTCGGCATATTGTCAAAATCATCGTCAATGCCCAGGTTGATAGCATTTTTCTAAACCTTGCAGATGACGAATTGTTCGAGGAACTTGCTCTTTTCTATCTCCCCCACGCCCATAAAGATATTCGAAATCATTACCATAAACTCCTGCAACAGGATGGCAGGAATGCTTTTGCAAACAAACTCAGAGGAGATGAAGAGCAGACCGTGCGTCCAAAGATTGTGGCAGTTGACGACTCAAGAATGATCCTCAACATTTATAAAGCAACGCTACATGAACTGGGCTATGATCCAGTACTCTTTGAATTCCCGGCATCTGCACTGGAGTGGCTGCAGACTGAAAAACCTCTGATGGTTCTCACAGATCTTAATATGCCTCATATTACAGGGATACAGCTGGCAAAGAGAATTCGTGAAAAATATACGGAAAAATTGCTGCCTATTATTATGGTGACGACACAAAATGAGCACCAGGATAATGAAGAAGCATATACCGCAGGTGTTAACGCAATCGTCCATAAGCCGTTTAACTCGAAGAGTCTTATTGCTGCTATAGGGAGACTGTTATAGGGAGACTGTTATAGGGAGACTGTTAAAGGGAGACTGTTAAAGGGAAAGTGAGTTAACGGTGTCAAGATATCTGCCCACATCACTTGGTTTGTGGGCATCAGAGCCGAAAATGA